>NZ_CAWNJO010000041.1:0-57388 GCF_963874835.1 Vibrio sp. V12_P9A6T4
TTGACATGCAGGGTAATCTTTTGCAATCTAATCCTTGAGATTTAATGGCGGCAACGAACCGAGTTTAAATTTGGAAGTTGCCAGCAAAAACAAAGGGAACCGGATAAGGAATTCCCATACATAAGAAAAGGCAGTGGATTAATTATGAAAAAGACTCTATTAGCACTAGCAGTGCTTGCGGCAGCAAGCTCAGTTAACGCAGCAGAAATTTACTCTAACGACAGCACTTCAGTTGGCCTTAAAGGCGAAATTGATGCTTACTTAATTCAAAAAGAAACAAGCAAAGATTATGCTAAAACTAAAAACTCTGCAGATTTCTCTACTTGGGCGAAAATCCAGCTAGATGCTTCTCATAAGCTTTCTAATGGCCTAACCACTTTTGGTTCTTTTGAATTTGAAGGTGACGGTTCTGCTGGGGTAGTAGTCGACGACCTATATGTCGGTGTGAAAGGCGATATCTGGGGTGTGGCTGTTGGTGAAACTGGTGATTTCGCAGAATCTTTTGATGCAATTCAAAAAACCGATATTGCTAACGAAGGTAACTACATCGGTCTAGATCGTCCTTACGAAAGCAAAACAGAAGGTCTTGCACTGAAAGTGACTCCTGTTGGTGGCCTAACCTTAGTTGCGGATGTGTATACTAATAGCACTGACAAACTAGATAACTCTTACGGCCTATCAGCTAACTACGCGATGGACATGTTCTCTGTTGGTGCTTCATTCAACAGCAGTGAAGTGGCAAAAGACTACGATGCAAGTTCATTCGGTGTATCTGCTTCTGTTGATGTTGCTGGTTTCTTCTTCGCGGCAACTTATCTAAGTACTGAAGGTCTAAGCTCTCTTGGTGCTGCAGATGTCGCGTCTGTTAGTTCAACTTCTGGCGCAGTAGAAGGTGATGTATGGAACCTAGCAGCATCTTACCAAATTGATGCGTTACGCCTATACACTACTTATGCATTCGCTGATTTCGATAAAGCCGTATCTTTTGCTAATGTAAGCCAAAAAACTACTATTGATGCGCAAGTGACTGATTTGGTTGTAGGTGTTGACTATGCCGTTTCTAGTAACGTACTCGTGTTCGTTGAATACGAAACAGCTGAAGCTAAGAAAGCTTGGGCGGGTAATGATTACGAAGATATTACTCTAGGTGTTTACTACACATTCTAATTCGAGTAATTTGATGAACTAAAAGCCGACGCTTAGCGTTGGCTTTTTTCATATAGGAGCTGTAAAAGAAAATGGTAAAGAACGTTATTGTAAGTTTATTGATGTTAGTGAGTTTTTCTTCATTATCTCAATCGCTTGATTTGCAAAGAGGCATTACTTTGGAAGTGCTGAATGAAGCGCTATTCACGGATGAAGAAAAACCAATATTTATTGATGGTGAAAACCAATTGGTTCTCACCTTTGCTGGTCGCTTAAAGAAAGTGGCTAAGCCAGAGTATTTCTCGTCTCTCCCTTATGTCATTCGAACAGAGATTAAAGCTGGAGATAAGCTATCTGTGGAGCTTGTTTCGGGTCGATACGAAGTTATTCAGGAGAAGCAGTTTAAGAGTGAGCCGATTTTTGTTTTGAAGAAAAACGGAGTCGAAGTCACAGATAGTAAACAATATCGCCTTGAGCCAGAAAATGGTTCGCTGATGCCTTATTCAGATATTCGTTCTTTGACGATTAAGCAAAACCGCAAAGAGGGTGTCATTTTTGAATCTGGAAAGTTTCATCATTTGACCGACGAATTAAAATCGTTGGGCACTTCAGCTCAATCGACAAAATATACTGAATCGGAAGCGGCCTTACAGCTAAAAATTTGGTTTAGTAAAGCTTCAAAAGAAGAAAGACGAGAGTTTTTGGATTGGGTTGTGCAAGGTCTTTATACTGAATAGGTTACTCCGTACTACACCATAATTCCAGGATCCAAAGTCACATAGCTGTGTGTGACTTTGAATCTCTTACCCACAACACTTCTTAAATTTCTTGCCGCTACCGCAATGACATGGGTCATTTCGTCCTAGCTTCGTTGGTGTGTTCTCCTGTGGAAATTCACCGTCAACGTAGAACCAGATACCATTTTCTCGTATAAATCGTGAACGTTCTTGCAGACAAAATTGCTGTTGATTCTGTGTGTAATAGGCTTTGAAATGAACGAAGCCTTCATTTTCGTTGTTGCGGATACTTGCGGAGATGACGTCTAGCCCACACCATTGACTGCTGATTGATTCTTCAATCGCGTCACGTTGCTGTGGTGCATTGCAACTCGGATGATAGGTATTGATGACGAAATCAACCAAACCCAGAACATGGGCACTATAGCGGGCTCTCATCAGTTGCTCTGGATAGATGGCTAAAGCTGAATCACTGTGGATTGGTTCACAACAGTGTTGGTAATCTAAATGACTACCACAATAGCATTGGTTCATAAATCCTCTCAAATTGCCCATTCATATAAGACGGGGAAGTTTAAGGAGATCTAAACTCGATGTCTACTCAGGAGTGGACACCCAGTAAATCGGCTGTCCATTTCACAGCTTCGTTGTAACACTCTTTCACCACGGGCTCTTCGATATTTAACGCATTAGCAATTTTCTCAACCTTTTGCCAGTCAGCCTGTTCATAAGCTCGAGTTAACTCGAGTACCAGACCTAATTCTCCTTTCCCTTCTATTAATGCAAGTTTAACGTATTCGTCGATAGGCATCTCTTCCATGATACTTTCTAAAGGTTGATCAAGTAGGCTATCGAGTAGCGAAAACATTCCTGTCAGGAAGGCCGAACCGGGTTCGACGTTCATTTTTGCTTTCACACCGATCAGCTCGCAATATCTTGCCCTTTGAATGGATAAACCATACAAATAGTCCGGTTTAGATTCTTGCGTCGAAGCAATAGCAACCAAGGAGATAAACTTTCTCAATCGTTGTTCACCGAGATAAATCAGCGCTTGTTTAAATGAATGGATTTTTGAACTGACTGTTGCGGATGAGTTAACAAAGGTTAACAGTTTATAAGATAAGGTCAGGTCGGTGGCGACAAGCTCCTCAATGGCTTTGTAATCGAGGTTAGATTTGGCTATTTCTTTGAACAGTTGCACCACAGTAAGAAATGCGGGTTCTAACGCTTTGCGCTGTAACATCTCTGGTTTGCTAAAAAAGTAGCCTTGAAAATAGGTAAAGCCCGCCTTTTTAGCTTGCTTAAACTCTTCATAGGTTTCTACTTTCTCAGCAAGGAACTCAATTTTCGTCGCACCAAGTTTTTGAATAAAGCGAGTGGCTTTTTCAAGGGGAACGATACGGATGTCAAATTTGATAATTGACACATAGGGGAAGAAGACGAGCCAGCCTGAACTGGGTACAAAGTCATCAAGCGCAATTCGGTAACCAAGCTTCGCCATCTTTTTAATTGCTTCTAATAACTCTAAAGTTGGTTCGCAATCTTCCAATACCTCAACGACCAAGTTTTGCGCAGGAAAAAGCGTAGGCACGAGGTTAATCAGGCTTTGATAAGGAAAATTGACAAACCCTAAATGCTTACCCAGCGTATTGTAATGAGTGGATAAAAAATGATCAGAGAGTAACCGGCTCGTTGCTAAGTCCGGGTCTATATCTGGAAAGGTGTTCTTAGGACCGTCTCGAAATAGCAGCTCGTAGCCGATAGTTTTTCGGTCACGATCGAGTATGGGTTGTCTGGCGATATAGGAGTATTTCAAGGCAAGACTCTTATCTAATTATTGATATTATTGATTATACTTATTATAGCTTAACTTTTGATTCGACCACTTAAACCAATTAGTACCAGAGTGCGACTTGTCGTCAGTTTTTAGAACTAAAAGGTCGAGTTTGCAGTTCGTAACCATCATTAGCATAGACTAAGACTGAACCTTGGGTGTACCAGTCACCCAAAACAATTCGCGTTGCGGTGCCATGAAGTTGATTTCTGTGATGAATCTCTGGTCGATGAGTATGGCCATGAATCATTAAATCGACCCCATACTGGGTCAGAACTCTATCCACTTCACTTTGTGTAACATCCATAATATCCATAGATTTCATTTGCTTATCATTATGGATGCCCGACTGTACTTTACCCACAATACGAACCTTTACAAAAAATGGCAGCCGATTAAATACCCATTGTAGCCAAGGCTGGTGAACCTTCTTTCGATAGGCTTGATACTTTATATCGTCAATACAGAGTGTGTCGCCATGCAACACCACGGCTTTTTTTCCGTAAAGGTCAATTACTTGTTCTTCTTGGAGAAGAGTGATTCCGGTTTCTTTCGCAAATCGTTTGCCAAGCAAGAAGTCGCGGTTTCCTTGAGTAAAATAGCAAGCAACCCCTTCGCGAGTCAGTTGTTTAAATTCCGATTTTATTTGGTTGGCGAAAGGTGAATTATCATCGTCACCTATCCAAAATTCGAAAAGATCGCCAAGCACGTACAGTGCATCGGCATGAATGGCTTCTTCGCGCATGAAACGGATAAAACACTCGGTGATATCTGGTCGAGAAGGGCTTAGGTGTAAATCAGAAATAAATAGTGTATGCATAATAAAAATAAGGAGCGCATAGCGCTCCTTTTACCGTTACTCTTCGATGGTTGTGCCAGAAATGAACACTTCTTCTAGTGGAACATCTTGATGCATGCCCATAGAGCCTGTGCTCACGGCTTTTATTTTGTTCACAATATCCATACCTTCGATCACTTCAGCGAACACGCAGTAGCCCCAGCCATCTCGGCTTTCTGAACGAAAATCTAGGAATGTGTTGTTGTTCACGTTGATGAAAAACTGAGAACTTGCAGAGTGTGGATCCATAGTGCGCGCCATGGCAAGAGTACCGATCTTATTGCTTAGGCCGTTGTTGGCTTCGTTTTTAATCGTTGCGCGAGTTGTTTTTTCTTTTAGGCCAGAGGTCATGCCGCCGCCTTGAATCATGAATCCATCGATAACGCGGTGGAACAGAGTGTTATCGTAAAAACCGTCACGGCAGTACTGTAGAAAGTTTGCGCTTGTTTCTGGTGCTTTTTCTTCATTAAGTTGAATTTTAATATCACCAAAATTCGTGTGAAGGATGATCATGATAGTTACCTTTATCTATTTTTCGTTGAGGCCCGGATTTTAACTGAACTTTGGACACATTCAAATCAACAAATGTCTTTAGGGGCCGTATTATTGCGAGAGAATAAGGATGACCAAGCTAGGCTAGAGTTGTTATACTGTGAAGCCATTTTAGTTCAAACAGTTATTAGATAGAGATCATGCTGAAAATATATAACTCAATCACTAGACAAAAAGAAGAATTCAAACCAATTCATGCCAACAAAGTGGGTATGTATGTCTGTGGAGTCACCATTTATGATCTCTGTCATATTGGCCATGGTCGCACCTTCGTTTCTTTTGATGTGATTTCTCGCTACTTGCGCTACTTAGGCTATGACCTTACATTTGTGCGTAACATCACTGATATTGATGACAAAATCATTAAACGTGCTGCCGAAAATGGTGAATCTTGCGATTCGCTAACCGAGCGCTTAATCGCAGACATGCATGCAGATTTCGATGCATTGAATATGAAACGTCCAGATGTCGAGCCTCGTGCAACCGCTTATATCCAAGAAATCATAGGCTTGGTGCAACGACTGATTGAACGCGGTTTTGCTTACGTTGCTTCTAATGGTGATGTGATGTTTGAAGTCAGCAAATTTGACGAATACGGCAAGTTATCCAAACAAGATCTCGATCAGCTTCAAGCGGGCGCTCGTGTTGATGTTGATCTTGCTAAGCGTAGCCCACTTGATTTTGTGTTGTGGAAAATGTCGAAGCCGGGCGAGCCCACTTGGGAATCCCCATGGGGAGAAGGACGCCCAGGCTGGCACATCGAATGTTCGGCGATGAATTCAGCGATTTTGGGTAACCACTTTGATATTCATGGTGGAGGCTCTGATTTGCAGTTTCCTCACCATGAAAATGAAATTGCTCAATCATGCTGCGCACATGACACTCCCTATGTGAACACATGGATGCACAGTGGCATGGTGATGGTGGATAGAGAAAAAATGTCTAAATCATTAGGGAATTTTTTCACAATCCGCGATGTACTTGCTCACTATGATGCGGAAACGGTGCGCTATTTCTTGATGTCGGGCCATTATCGTAGCCAATTAAATTACAGCGAAGATAACCTAAAACAAGCGCGAGCCTCGCTAGAGCGTCTATACACAGCGTTGAGAGGGTTGGATTTAACCGTAGCAGTTGCGGGCGGTGAAGAGTATGTCAGTCGCTTTACGATAGCGATGAATGATGACTTTAATACGCCAGAGGCTTATTCCGTATTGTTTGATATGGCACGTGATATCAACAAGTTGAAGACAGAAAATCTTCAGCAAGC
The DNA here is from genome assembly GCF_963874835.1 of Vibrio sp. V12_P9A6T4. NCBI lineage: Bacteria > Pseudomonadati > Pseudomonadota > Gammaproteobacteria > Vibrionales > Vibrionaceae > Vibrio > Vibrio sp. V12_P9A6T4. Next base: position 6,378 of record NZ_CAWNJO010000041.1, read on the forward strand.
CAGCGCTCTTGGCGCACTTATGCGTGAGCTTGCCGATGTGATTGGCATTTTGCATCAAGATCCAGAAGCGTTTCTTAAAGGGGACACTAATGGCGACGAACAAGTGGCTGAGATTGAAGCTTTGATCAAACTGCGTAATGACTCACGTGCAGCAAAAGATTGGGCTAATGCTGACGTGGCACGCGATAAGTTGAACGAACTCGGCATCATTTTAGAAGATGGCCCAAGTGGGACTACTTGGCGTCGTAAATAATCAGGCAGTTAACTTGTCGATGATGGGCTTGAACTTTATTGGTTAAGCCCATTTTGTTTTTCGTCCACGATTAAGGTTTTCATGTCAATTATTTTAGGTATAGATCCCGGCTCGCGAATCACAGGTTATGGTGTGATCAGGCAGCATGGACGATATTTGTACTATCTTGGTAGTGGATGTATTCGTACATCCGAAAAAGAGTTACCTGGGCGGCTCAAGCAAATTTACGCTGGCGTGACGGAAATCATCACACAGTTTCAGCCTGATGTTTTTGCCATCGAGCAAGTATTTATGGCAAAGAATGCGGACTCAGCACTCAAACTCGGGCAAGCAAGGGGCAGTGCTATTGTGGCGGCGGTGAATGCGGATCTTCCAGTCTATGAATATGCCGCTCGACTGGTTAAACAATCTGTAGTTGGTACGGGTAGTGCTGATAAAGCGCAGGTGCAACATATGGTCCAGCAAATGCTCAAATTATCGGCTAAGCCACAAGCGGATGCCGCTGATGCTCTGGGTGTGGCAATTTGTCATGCGAATACCAATAAAACCTTGATTGCGTTAGCTGGGCGGGCAAGCAGTGCTAAAAAAGGCCGATATCGCTGAAAAACCGATCTCGAGCGGGGTGGTATTTTTCTACTGGCTATACATCCAGTTATTTATTATCATCCGAGTCAAATAACCTCATTTCTCTAAGGAATTTCCTGTGATTGGACGTCTTCGCGGCATTCTGATTGAAAAGCAACCTCCAGAGCTATTGATTGAAGTCGCTGGCATTGGTTATGAAGTTCAAATGCCAATGAGTTGCTTCTATGAACTCCCTAAATTGGGCGAAGAAGCGGTCATTTATACCCATTTTGTGGTCCGAGAAGATGCGCAGCTTTTATATGGTTTCAACTCGGTAAAAGAGCGAGCTTTATTTCGTGAAGTGATTAAAGCGAATGGCGTCGGGCCAAAATTAGGCTTGGGTATTTTGTCCGGAATGACGGCCGGTCAATTTGTTTCATGCGTTGAGCGTGAAGATATCTCCACATTAGTTAAGCTTCCTGGTGTGGGTAAAAAAACCGCTGAACGTTTGGTTGTTGAGATGAAAGATAGGCTGAAAGGTTGGGGAGCCGGTGACCTCTTCACTCCCGCTACTGACGCTGCGCCAGTCGATAACAATTCCTTGGAAGCGCTCACGAGCAATGCGGAAGAAGAAGCGATCAGTGCGTTACTTTCTTTGGGTTATAAGCCTCAACAAGCTTCTAAAGTAGTGGCACAAGTAATGAAGGCTGACATGACCAGTGAAGCGCTGATTAAAGAAGCCTTGAGAGCAATGGTATGATTGAAGCTGATCGCTTAATTGCCCCTGATAGCCCTATTTTTAAAGATGAAGATATTATTGATCGCGCGATTCGTCCCAAAAAATTAGCGGATTATCGTGGCCAAGATCATGTACGCAATCAAATGGAAATCTTCATTAAAGCGGCACAAATGCGCAGCGAACCACTCGACCATCTCCTGATTTTTGGCCCTCCAGGGCTTGGAAAAACAACATTAGCCAATATCGTTGCCAATGAGATGGAAGTGAATATCCGCACAACTTCTGGTCCGGTATTGGAAAAAGCAGGAGATTTGGCGGCATTACTGACTAACCTTGAAGAGAACGACGTTCTTTTTATTGACGAAATTCATCGCTTAAGTCCGGTGGTTGAAGAAATTCTTTATCCCGCAATGGAAGATTACCAGCTCGATATAATGATTGGCGAAGGTCCAGCCGCTCGGTCCATTAAAATCGATTTACCCCCTTTTACGCTGATTGGGGCAACAACTCGCGCTGGCTCGTTAACCTCACCCTTGCGTGATCGCTTTGGTATTGTACAGCGCCTTGAGTATTACAAAATTGATGATCTACAGTACATAGTGCAAAGAAGCGCGGACTGTTTAGGATTGTCGATGGAAGCGGATGGTGCACTTGAAGTGGCTAGGAGAGCAAGGGGAACGCCTCGGATTGCCAACCGTTTATTGCGCCGAGTTCGAGATTACGCTGAAGTGAAAGGCAACGGGCACATATGTATAGAGACTGCAGATAAAGCGCTAAACATGTTGGATGTTGATAGCCAAGGTTTCGACTATATGGATAGAAAGCTATTACTAGCGATTATGGACAAATTTGGCGGTGGCCCTGTTGGTCTCGATAACCTAGCTGCTGCAATCGGCGAAGAAAAAGATACCATTGAAGATGTGTTAGAACCCTTTCTTATCCAACAAGGTTATTTACAACGGACACCAAGAGGACGAATGGCGACCGATCGCGCCTATCTTCACTTCGGAATTGAAAAATAAGTTTACACCTCATCGTCATTTTTAGGTGGTAAGCACAAAGTGTGAACTACATCTTATTTATGATAATTTCATTATCACTAAAGAGTTAATGATGTGAAGTGTATTGTTAACTCTCTGTGTGATTCGTTGTATTAATTTCTATCCCTTTCACTAAATACTCACAACAATTTCATTCTTCCTTTGATGTGGATCATTTTGTTCTTTTTTTGTTCAGATTTGCCGCGTGAAAATTGATGTAAATCAAGGCTTTTTTCTCCCATAAATCTTTTGAAACAACCTGCATTTAGAAGTAGTATTAGTCCCAGCTATATTAGCTGATGCTTAACAATTAACTAACCATAACGGTACATGCTTGCAACAAAATTCTGATATTTTTCAACATTTGATGAGGTTATATCACTGATGAATTTTGAGGAATTTTAACCCGTTTAGCATGTCAAAAGTGTCATTCAGCCGGCACAAAGGAGTTACCATGATTGACGTCGTTGATCTATCGCGGTTGCAGTTTGCACTGACAGCGATGTATCACTTCCTGTTCGTTCCATTGACTCTAGGTATGGCTTTTCTTTTAGCCATCATGGAATCTTTGTATGTAATGACTGATAAGCAAATCTATAAGGACATGACAAAGTTCTGGGGTAAGCTTTTTGGTATTAACTTTGCCCTTGGGGTGGCCACTGGCCTCACTATGGAGTTCCAGTTCGGTACAAACTGGTCATACTATTCCCACTATGTAGGTGACATTTTTGGCGCCCCTCTTGCGATTGAAGCACTTGTAGCCTTCTTTTTAGAATCAACCTTTGTCGGTTTGTTCTTCTTTGGGTGGGATAGACTATCAAAACGCCAGCATTTGGGCGTGACTTGGTTGGTTGCTCTGGGGTCCAATTTCTCGGCACTTTGGATCTTGATTGCGAATGGTTGGATGCAAAACCCAGTTGGCGCAGAATTCAATTTTGAAACTATGCGTATGGAAATGGTCAGCTTTGCTGAAGTCGTTTTCAACCCAGTTGCTCAAGTGAAATTTGTGCATACCGTCGCTTCTGGTTACACCACTGGCGCGATGTTCATTCTTGGTATTAGCTCATATTACTTGCTGAAAGGTCGAGACGTTGCGTTTGCACGCCGCTCATTCGCTATCGCTGCATCATTCGGCATGGCCGCTATTTTGTCCGTGATTGTGCTTGGTGATGAATCAGGATATGAAGTGGGTGAAGTTCAAAAGGTGAAGCTGGCTGCGATTGAAGCTGAGTGGCACACGGAACCTGCACCGGCTGCATTTACACTGTTTGGTTTGCCTAACCAAGACGCCATGCACACCGATTATGCAGTAAAAATTCCGTACGTGATGGGTATTATCGCTACACGTTCACTGGATACCGAAGTCACAGGGTTACGCGATCTACGCGATCAACACGTTGACCGAATTCGTAACGGTATGTATGCCTATGAACTGTTAGAAAAATTACGTGCAGGCGAAAAATCACCAGCAAACATTGCCGCTTTTGAAGAAGTGAAAGGCGATTTGGGCTACGGCTTATTGCTAAAACGTTATACCGATAAAGTGAGCGATGCAACGGAAGAGCAAATTCAAGCCGCCGCCGATGATTCAATTCCAACCGTATGGCCACTATTTTGGTCATTCCGCCTGATGGTTGGTGTCGGTTTTGTGATGCTATTTGTCTTTGGTGCAGCATTTATTCAAACTTGCCGTCAGAAAATTGAGCAAAAACAATGGGTACTTAAAGCCGCCTTGTTCAGTATTCCTCTACCGTGGATTGCAATTGAAGCGGGTTGGTTTGTTGCTGAATATGGCCGTCAACCATGGGCTGTTGGTGAAATATTGCCGACCAATGTTGCTGCTTCTGCGCTAACTCTGGGCGAATTATGGACCTCATTGTTTGCGATTCTTGCACTGTACACAGTGTTCTTGATTGCTGAAGTTTACCTGATGGTTAAATTTGCTCGTAAAGGGCCTAGCAGCCTGAAAACTGGTCGTTATCACTTTGAGCAAAACGCAAACTCTGTTGAAGACAAAGTTAGCCGTCAAGTCGAAGCATAAGGCAGGGAGATAGAATAATGTTTGATTACGAAATCTTGCGACTAATTTGGTGGGTGCTGATCGGCGTACTGCTGGTTGGTTTTGCAATCACGGATGGTTTTGACATGGGCGTTGGTGCTCTTGTTCCAGTCATTGGTAAGAATGACAGTGAACGTCGTGTCATGATCAACTCTATTGCTCCACACTGGGATGGTAACCAAGTTTGGCTTATCACGGCAGGCGGCGCACTGTTTGCGGCTTGGCCGTTAGTCTATGCGACATCATTTTCCGGATTTTATTTGGCTATGATTGTTACATTGGCTGCATTATGGCTTCGTCCGATTGGTTTGGATTACCGTTCAAAAATTGAAGATCCAAAGTGGCGTAATACTTGGGATATCTGTATTTCAATTAGTGGCTTTGTACCACCAGTCATCTTTGGTGTTGCCTTTGGCAACTTACTACAAGGCGTGCCATTCCAACTCAGTGATTTCATGATGCCAACGTATCACGGTTCATTTTTTGGTCTGTTGAACCCATTTGCTCTGCTTTGTGGCTTAGTCAGCTTGTTTATGATTATTTTACAAGGTGCCGCTTGGCTACAGATGAAAACCACCGATGAGCTGCATGCACGCGCTCGTGGCGTCGCTCAACTAATGGGCTTGTTGGTTGCTGTTACTTTCGTCGCTGCAGGGTTTTGGATCCAAAACATCGATGGTTACGTGATTACCAGCGTAATTGATACACATGCTGCATCAAACCCACTCAATAAAGAAGTGATACGTGAGGCGGGGGCGTGGATGGCTAATTTCAACGCTTACCCATTACTATGGATCGCACCAGCTTTGGGTGTTGCCATGCCACTACTTGCTGTGTTGGCGTCGCGTTTTGAAAAAGGTGGTCTCGCATTCTTGGCTTCTAGCTTAGCCAATGCGGGTGTGATTTTCACCGCTGGTTTTGCGATGTTCCCATTTATCATGCCTTCAAGCTTAGTACCAAGTAACAGCTTGACCATGTGGGACTCAACATCGAGTGAATTGACGTTGAACTTAATGACAGTGGTCGCTTTTGTAATGGTACCTATCATTCTTGGTTACACCACTTGGACTTACTACAAGATGTTTGGTCGTCTTGATAGCAAGTTTATTGAAGAAAACAAAAACTCACTTTACTAAGGAGCATAGATATGTGGTATTTCGCATGGATTCTAGGTGTGCTTTTAGCTTGTGCATTTGGCATCATCAACGCTCTTTGGTTAGAGCATTCTGAAATGATGGACAAAGACAGTGAGTAAACTTGCAATGCAAGTCACTGAGTACCATAAACTGGTTGATAAGACTCTGCTCAGAGTCTTATCGCTCTTGCTTGGTTTTTATCATATCGCCATGATTATGTGGGATCCCGAGTTGTATTCTCAGAGCATTGGTGGTTTTAACGCGGTTATTTCACCACTCATGATATGGGCGCTGTGTGCAAGTATGGTTTTTGGTGTTGGCTTTAGACCACGCAAATGGTTTTGGCAATTATTGTTTAGCCCCTACATTTCATTATCGATCTTAATTTACCTAACGATTATTCGACTAGTTTGATATTTACTGTGTATGAATAACCTGTCGAAGGTTGATTAACGACCCACATTAGTGCTGCCTCTTTGAGACAGCACTAATTTTTTGTTTCAAGTTTTGTAAAAGTCCACTCAATGCTTGTACTAACGTCAATGAGTTGCGTTATAGTATCCGCCTAAATCTGCATATGTGTTGGAACCTTTGTGCAAAATACAGCCTCAGCCTTTCATTGGCCTGTAACGATTTACTATGAAGATACGGATGCTGGTGGTGTCGTCTATCACTCAAACTATCTTAAATTCTTTGAACGAGCCCGAACTGAAATGTTACGCGCAGTTGGAGTGTCTCAGCAGACGCTTTTGCAGCAGAACATTGGTTTTGTGGTCAGGCACGTTGACATCGATTTTCTACAAGCTGCACGTTTAGACGATATGCTGACGATAAATACTGTGATTTCGGCATTGAAAAAAGCCTCACTGATCTTCTGTCAAGAGCTCGTCAATCCTGAAGGTAAAGTATTGTGTAAAGCAATAGTTAAGGTAGCATGCATCGACAATCAGAACATGAGGCCAAAAGCGATGCCTCAATCAATAATTTTGGAGTTAACCCATAGTGACTGCTGATATCTCAATTCTCGATCTGTTTTTGCAAGCCAGCTTATTGGTCAAGATGGTGATGCTAATCCTTTTGGGGATGTCTATCGTTTCGTGGGCGATGATCATCAAACGTAGTAAAGTCCTTTCCCAAGCAGAAAAGAACGCTGATGCTTTCGAAGACAAATTTTGGTCTGGTACTGACTTATCCGTTATTTATCAAGATGTCAAAAAGCGTAAAGATGAACTTTTGGGTACAGAAGAGATTTTTTATTCTGGCTTTACCGAATTTGCACGTTTACGCAAGACTAACGCCACTTCACCCGATTTCATTATGGAAGGGACGGGACGTGCGATGCGAGTTGCTGTCGCAAGGGAAGTGGACGAGTTAGAGACCAGTCTGCCATTTCTAGCGACCGTGGGTTCTATCAGCCCATACATTGGATTATTTGGTACGGTATGGGGAATAATGCACTCATTTATTGCGTTAGGTGCGGTGAAGCAAGCGACGTTAGCAATGGTGGCTCCTGGTATTGCAGAGGCGCTGATTGCGACCGCTATGGGTTTATTTGCGGCTATTCCTGCGGTGATGGCTTACAACAGGTTGAGCAATAAAGTCAGCAAATTAGAACATAATTACGCCACCTTTTCTGAAGAATTTCATAGCATTCTTCACCGCCAAGCGATGGCTGGTAGGGAATAGACGATGGTGGGTTACCAGCGTAAAAAGCGCAAGTTGACAGCTGAGATTAACGTTGTCCCTTATATCGACGTTATGCTCGTGTTGCTGATTATTTTTATGGTGACATCGCCGTTTGTCACTCAAGGCGTTGATGTCGAGCTTCCTAAAACCACCACTTCAAAGTCAGCGGCTGAGCTGAAAGGTGATAGTGATAGTAGTTTTATCATCGTGGAAATAGATAAAGAAGGTCGTCTCGGGTTGAGCGTAAATAATGAAGAAGTCGAGCGGGGTCTTTCGCTGCAAGATGTGATCATTAGAGTCAAAGCTGAATTGTCGTTGAAACCGGATTCACCGGTTGCGGTTGGCGGTGATGCTGCAACGCCTTATGCAGAAGTGATACTGGTTCTGGATGAATTGAATCGTGCGGGCATTTCAAAAGTAGGTCTGCTAACCGAAATTAAAGGATAGTTTGTACTGTTCATGAAAGATCATAAATCCAAAAAAAGCGATTACAAAAAGCCCATCATTATCTCGGCTGTTTTGCATATAGTGTTGATCATTGCTTTGTTATGGGGTTCGGATTTTAGCCTAACTAAGCCCGAGCCTGCAGGGCAGATGGTTCAAGCTGTGGTGATTGATCCACAACTGGTACAAAAACAAGCCCAGCAAATTCGTAACCAGCGTGAAGCTGCTGCCAAAAAAGAGCAGGATCGGCTGGATAAGTTACGCCGCGAAAGTGAGCAGTTGGAAAAAAACCGCAAGGCGGAAGAAGAGAATATTCGCCAACTAAAAGAGCAACAAGCTCAGGAAGCGAAAGCGGCCAGAGAAGCTGAAAAGCAACGTGCCGAAAAAGAACAAGAGCGTAAAGTGGCAGAAGAACGAGCTCGTAAAGAAAAAGAGCGAGCGGTAAAAGCGGAAACGGAACGTAAGATAAAAGAAGAAGCAGTAAAAAAAGCAGAGCAGGAGCGCATCGCTAAAGAGGCTGAAATTGCGAAAGCGGAAAAAGAACGCATTGCCCGTGAAAAAGAGGCAGAACAAGCTAAAGAGAAAGCTCGTAAAGAGCGGGAAGCCGCAGAGCGAGCCGAGAAAGAGCGAATAGCCAAAGAACAAGAGGCGAAGAAAGCGGCCGAAAATGCAAAAAAAGAGAAAGCACGTTTAGAGAGATTGGAGCGTGAACGCAAAGAACAAGAAGCGGCGCTGAATAACATTTTTTCTGGGTTAGAAACAGAAGCCGAGCAAAATAGCTCAGCTCGTTCTCAATTTGTAATGAACGAAGCTCAGCGGTATGGAGCAATCTATACGCAGCTCATTCAACAAAATTTGCTGATTGAAGACAGTTTTAAAAGTAAACAGTGCAAAGTGAACCTACGGCTCATTCCAACGGGAACTGGAGCAATAGTCGGTAATCTAAGCATTATTGATGGTGACTCAAGGTTATGCGCGGCGGCAAAACGTGCTGTGGCGCAGGTGGGGACGTTTCCGCTGCCCAAAGATGATCTTGATGTAGTCAATCAATTGAAAAACATTAATTTAACTGTAGAACCAAATTAAAAGGAAAAGCTTGTGTTAAAGCGATTGATGTTAGGATGCTTACTTGTCATCGCAAGTAGTGTACAGCTCGCCAACGCCGCATTGGAGCTTGTGATCACCGACGGCATTAATTCAGCAAGGCCGATTGCTATCGTACCGTTTAAGTGGGAAGGCAAAACAAAATTACCGCAGGATGTCTCTGCGGTGATCGCGTCAGACTTGCAACGTAGTGGTAAATTTAGCCCGATTGCGACCAGCAAAATGCCACAAACGCCTTACAATGAAACCGATGTGAAGTTTGATGCTTGGACCAGTATTGGTGTTGATGCTTTGCTCACAGGTAGCATTACGCAAAATGCAGAAGGTAACTATGTCATCAACTACCAATTGGTAGATGTAGTGCGTGGTCAACTGACACAAGGCCAAAGCAAAGCATTAAGTAACGATGGACAGTTGGTGCTTTCTAAAGATCATGTTTTATTCAATAAAGTTGCCACCGTACCAGCAAACCGAATGCGTGAGTATGCGCATCGAATTTCAGATTTGGTCTATCAAGAACTCACGGGTGATAAGGGTGCGTTTCTCACTCGTATTGCCTACGTGGTGGTCAACGACGATGAACAATATCCTTACCAGCTAAGGGTTGCTGACTATGACGGTTACAATGAACGTTTGGTACTTCGTTCAAAACAGCCTTTGATGTCACCGACTTGGTCACCTGATGGTAAGCAACTGGCGTATGTGAGCTTCCAAAACGGCCAAGCAGAAATATTCATCATGAATATTTATACTGGTGAAAGAGAGAAAGTGACCTCGTACCCACGCCATAATGGGGCACCGAGGTTCTCGCCAGATGGGAAAACCCTTGCTTTGGTGTTGTCTAAAACGGGTAGCTTACAGGTTTATACTCTGGACTTGGCAACCAAGAAGCTGAAACAAATAACGAGTGGCAGATCAAATAATACAGAACCGTTCTGGCATCCTGATGGTAAATCGCTAATATTTACTTCGGATCGGGGTGGTAAACCACAGATATATCAAGTAAATTTATCAGACGGTTCTACCAATCGTCTAACATGGCAAGGCAGCCAGAATTTAGGTGGACAAATAACGCCTGATGGTCGATTCCTTGTCATGGTAAACCGAAGTAATTCGGGTTTTAATCTGGCGAAACAAGATTTGGAAACTGGTTCAGTGCAAATTCTAACAAAGACTTTGCTCGATGAGTCTCCAAGTATTGCACCCAATGGTGGTATGGTCATATACAGTTCTATTTATAACAAAGCGAATGTACTTTCGATGGTGTCTATAGATGGGCGTTTCAAAGCTAGATTACCGGCAACAAATGGTCGCGTTAGGGCTCCTGCGTGGTCTCCGTTTTTATAGCAAGTAAGTATCAAAAAGTAAGGAAAAAAAATGCAACTTAATAAAGTTCTTAAAGGGCTACTGATTGCGCTACCAGTACTTGCAGTAACTGCATGTAGTTCAAGCGATGAAGCAACAAACGCTTCTGGTACTCAAACTAATCAGTCTACTTCAGGTTCAGCAAATAGCGTTGATACAACTGTAGTTTCTCCAATTGATGCGAATGGCCAACTCTCTGAACAAGAGCTAAAGGAACAAGCTCTTCGTGAAACTCAAACCATTTATTTCGCATTTGATAACGCGACAATTGCTGGTGATTACGAAGATATGCTTGCTGCACACGCAGCTTACCTAAGCAAAAATTCAGCAATGAAAGTTACCATCGAAGGCCATGCTGACGAACGTGGTACGCCTGAATATAACATCGCGCTAGGTGAGCGTCGTGCACAAGCTGTAGCGAAATATCTACAAGCGCTAGGTGTACAAGCTGACCAAATCTCGATCGTTAGCTATGGCGAAGAGAAGCCACTTCTTCTTGGTCAATCTGAAGAAGTGTATGCGAAGAACCGCCGCGCGGTTCTCGTATACTAATCGAGGAATCGCCTCATGTTCAGTAACTTAAAGCGAATTGTAACGCTTACGTTACTGGCAAGTGCAGCGGGTCAAGTACTCGCTGCACCAGCTCCAGTATCCGATCTTAGCAATAGCTCTTCAGCAAGCACATCTCGTGCTCAACAATCATCATCTGAATCTAATGTACAACGTCTTGAACGTCTGCTTGAAAACCGTAATAGCGTTCAACTCAAAATGCAGCAGCAGCTCGATGATATGGCACTTGAAATCAGCGAACTACGTGGCCAGTTAGAGCGTAATAGCTACGATATGCAGCAAATGTTGCAGCGTCAGCGTGAACTCTTTATCGAGTTAGATCGCGTACGTGGCGAAATGAAGAATACAACCACAAGTTCGTCACAGCCGACAACGGACACTGATATTGCAGGAACGTTTAGCAGCAATGTTGATGAACAAACTGCCTATCAGAATGCGGTTGATTTGATCCTGAAGAAAAGGGATTACAGTGGTGCTATTGCAGCGTTTCAACAGTTTCAAAAAGATTATCCAGATTCTAATTTTGCGTCTAATGCCCATTATTGGTTAGGGCAGCTCTATTTTGCGAAAAAGCAGGATAAAGAAGCGACGCAAAGTTTTGCCGCCGTGCTCACTTACAGTGACTCCAATAAACGTGCTGATGCGCTGGTTAAGTTAGGTGATATTGCCAAGCGCAATAATAATACTGCGCAAGCAAATAAGTATTATCAGCAAGTTGTGGATGAATACCCTACAAGTGCGTCTGCCAAGGTTGCTAAAGAGAATTTGAATTGATAACAATTTGAGTTAATAAAAAGAGGCCTTGCGGCCTCTTTTTCGACGGCACTATTTTATGAATCGCTTTTGATCCTTCGTTAGGTGCGGTGTACAATGCTCGGATTCTTGGAAGTGCGTAGAGCAAGAGCAATGAGCCACATATTAGATACGATTGAAACTATTTATCCATTTCCGCCAAAGCCCATTCCACTGACGGTTGAGCAAAAACAAGCCTATACAGCAAGTATCAAACAACTCTTAAAAGAAAAAGATGCTGTATTAATTGCGCATTACTATACCGATCCTGAAATTCAAGCTCTCGCTGAAGAAACCGGCGGTTTTGTTGGTGATTCATTAGAGATGGCCAAGTTTGGTAATCGCCATCCTGCCAGTACATTGATCATCGCTGGTGTGCGATTTATGGGCGAATCAGCAAAAATCTTAACTCCTGAAAAACGCATTTTAATGCCAACGTTAAAAGCAGAATGCTCTTTGGATCTGGGGTGTCCTGCCGATAAATTCACAGAATTTTGTGATGCACACCCAGATTATACCGTTGTTGTGTATGCAAACACATCGGCGGCGGTCAAAGCTCGTGCCGATTGGGTGGTTACATCGAGCATTGCACTTGATATTGTTGAGCACTTAGATGCGGAAGATAAACCCATAATTTGGGGGCCAGATCGCCATTTAGGCTCATACATCGAGAAAAAAACGGGCGCAAAGATGTTGCTCTGGCAAGGTGAATGCGTAGTTCACGACGAGTTCTCTGCCGATGCATTGCGTAAGATGAAAGCACTGTATCCTGATGCAGCCATCCTTGTGCATCCAGAATCACCAGCCAGTGTGGTAGAACTTGCGGATGCTGTAGGCTCTACAAGCCAGTTGATTAAGGCAGCAAAGTCCTTACCTCAACAGAAAATGATTGTGGCGACCGATAAAGGCATCTTTTTTAAGATGCAGCAGTTAGTCCCTGAGAAAGAATTGATTGAAGCACCGACGGCAGGGGCAGGGGCAACATGCCGAAGCTGCGCGCATTGTCCTTGGATGGCGATGAATGGTCTTCGAGCGATTGAGTCAGCTCTTATGGAAGGCGGTAAAGATCACGAAATTTTCGTCGATGAAGCTGTGAGAGTGAAATCACTCATCCCATTAAACCGTATGTTGGATTTTGCTGAACAGTTAAATTTGCAAGTTAAAGGGAATGCCTAATTCCTTTCGGCGGTAGTGGATGAAAAAAGGCTCTTATTTAGAGCCTTTTTTATCGCAAGCAAATTGATTTGAAATTAACGTTATTCGAAAATAAAACTATTCAAAAACAAAGTTATTGCTCTAGTGCCAACTGAGCGCCGCGTTGCGTTAAGCCACACAACATCACCGGTATGGCCTGATAGATTTCTTCAAACTGGTCGAGTCCTTGCATACCTTGTTGAGAAAGTGTTGCCAAGGACGTCTCCGGATCATAAAGCATACTCAGCGAAAGGAGCACGCCCCCAAGTAGCGCATTATCTTGGCTATCTTCAGGCATTAACGTTTCCCAATCATCACGCGTAAGTTGCCAACCTTGAAGAAAACCTTCACAAAAATCACGGACATGTTCAGTCACTATTTCTTGTTCATCGAGTGAGCAACCAGTAGGCCAGCTCCATTGATTTTCGAGCAAAGCAGGGCGATAGTCATTCCACATTTCAACGATCAGTTGGAAATAGGTTTCTAGCTGTTTGCCTTCGCTAAATGGCGCGATCTCTTCTCCCCCCCATAGAAAAGGGAGCCATTCCTCTGGCGGGAGCAAGTTAGGCGCTGACGCCATGGATGCGACAAAACCTTGAGTTTTGGCCTCATTAAGCAATTTATCTTCTAGTTCGGGTTGGGTAAGGAGTTCTTGTAAATTCACAGCAGATCCCATCAGTTGCCGAGTGTATTTGCAGCCATTTTAACGTTAAAGCGATACAATGTGCGAATTTTGCTGATAATTTGTTGGCTTTAGTGAGGTTTTACAACAATCAACATATTGCTCGCTGAGATTGTTCACTATAATTTGCACAAAAGAAAAAATTGAAAGGATTTATGAGAGCACCTATTTCATTGAAGAAGAAGAGCATTATCGCCCTTTCTTTTTATCTTTGCTTTTTTATTGCGATCACTGGCACCGTCACTTATTGGGTTGTCGAAGCGCCACTACGAGCTGAATTAAAACAGAATTTAGATCTTCGTGCAGAAGTGTTATCAGCCCAAATTCGCGAACCTCTCAACCGTTCTATTGGTGTGCTCCAAAGCATTGTGAGCCTTGGGCAAGCTGCAACCAACCAAGCTGAGCAAGACAGAATGCTCTCTTCGCTGTTCACTATACTTGATGATGTTGTCGTCAGTGGTGGGCTATGGCCGAAACCCTACAGTATTAATGCATCTCAGCGATACAGTAGCCTGTTTTATAATCGGGCCGCTGACGGTCAAGTCGACAAATTGCATTCTTGGAACAATCAAGAAGCGCATGGTTACGATAACGAAGAGTGGTACAACGCAGTAAAAGAGAAGCCTGTCGGTAGTGTGGTATGGTCAGAAGTCTATGTTGATGCCTATACGCACGTTCAGATGATCACGGCTTCATCGCCCTATTACGTTAACGGTGAATTTGCTGGAGTAGCAACAGTCGATCTGTCATTGGCGGGGTTAGCCACATTTATTGCCAGTCAAGCGGAGCTTTATAACCTTGGCGTATCCTTAAGTGATTCGGGGGGCTCCCTGATCACTGAACATAATTTTATAATACGTGAAGAAGCTAACGTAAGTCATTTCGGTTTTGGTGATTTTGAATGGCGAGTTGATGTTATTAATGCCCATCGGTTAGTGAATGACGAAGTGTTTGATCTGGTGATGAATGTCGAACGGAGTATCATTCCAATCCTTTTAGTGTGCGTTATGATCGGTTATTACTTGATCAATCAATATGTGATCAAACCGATTACCATGATTGCCAAAAAAGTGAGTGATTCTAAACAAGGCGGTATTATTGATATGCCGTATCGAAGCCAAGATGAGATACGCCAGCTTATCGATTCATTTAACCAAAAAACCGTTTATCTTGAAGCGGAAAAAGTGAAAGCTCAAGCTTCCACTCAAGCCAAAAGTGCCTTCTTAGCAACCCTGTCACACGAAATCAGAACTCCAATGAATGGTGTTTTAGGAACCGCGCAAATCTTATTGAAAACAGAGCTTTCCCCAGAACAGAGGCAACACCTTAATAGTCTGTATGAGTCTGGCGAGCACATGATGGTGCTGCTTAACGAAATTCTCGATTTCTCCAAGATTGAACAAGGGCGATTAGAACTTGATAACACCCGTTTCCCCTTGGATTCACTGATTGGTAGTATTAACAGTGTTTACCATACCTTATGCAATGAAAAAGGACTGCAGTTTAGAATTTACAGCGATATTGTTCACGATCGCTGGTATTACTCAGATAAAGCACGATTGAGACAGATTCTGTTTAATTTACTGAATAATGCGGTTAAGTTTACCTCTCACGGCTTTGTCGAAGTGACTCTAAAAGAGCAGCAGATGGAAGATAAACGGTATCTTTCTATTCGGATACGGGATTCGGGGATAGGTATAGCAAAAGAAGCTCAGGAAAAAATATTCCGCCCATTTGAACAAGCTGAATCATCGACGACAAGGCGTTTTGGTGGAACGGGGTTGGGCTTAGCAATTGTAAAACAAATTGTAGAGCTAATGGATGGGACAGTCACGGTAACCAGTGAGTTAGGAATTGGTACCAGTTTTCACGTTATGCTGGCGATAGAAACAGCGACGCCCGGGACCATTGAAGTCAAGCCACGTCGCAAGCTTAATTACCAAGGACTGAAAGCTCTCATTGTGGAAGATAACCGGACCAACTCTATCATCATCGAAACCTTTATGAAGAATAAAGGGTTTACATGCGATTGTGTTGAGAATGGTGAATTGGCAATTCAAGCGGTTGTTGGCGGGAATTATGACCTGATATTGATGGATAACCATATGCCCGTAATGGATGGCGTAGAAGCGGTGTCTGCGATTCGGATCTTAGTTGGGGAGCAACGTAATGTGCTCATTTTTGGTTGTACTGCTGATGTTTTCAAAGAAACTCGTGAGCGAATGTTGTCGGCCGGCGCTGATTATATTGTCACCAAACCCATTGATGACAATGAATTAGATGATGCTCTTTTCCAATTTGTCGAAAAACTGTATCAATATCATCCAGAGTCCTCTATGCCGCTAAAGATAGGCTCAGCAGAGGAATCATTGGTGACGTTTTATATGGCCGTGGAAGATCAAAACATAGAACTTGCATTAGCCATGATTCAACGTTTGATACAACAGTTGCCGGAGATTGAAAATACTCATATTCATCAAGTGTTAATCGATACCCAAACAAGCTTAGAAAAACAGCAGTTACCTACACAGCAGCAAGTCGATTTGCTAACGGTATTGCTTTCCGATTTTTGTAATTAAATAACCATTTTGAGATTTAGTAAGAATGCGTTGTAACAGGAATTTAAAGAATAGCGTTAGATTCTAGTTTCCGATTCAAAATTGGTTATAAATTTACCTAAGTTAATTAAAATTGGTCACTAAATCTACAAAATATGTGTTCTAATTCCCTCATTATCTAGCTTGTTGTTATTTTCTAGGTATCTGTATTGCTGATTGGCATATTTAATAGTTATATCTATTGTGTAGAGGGAAGTAATGAAAGCTCGTGGCCCATTTTGT
The DNA here is from genome assembly GCF_963874835.1 of Vibrio sp. V12_P9A6T4. Classification (NCBI taxonomy): domain Bacteria; kingdom Pseudomonadati; phylum Pseudomonadota; class Gammaproteobacteria; order Vibrionales; family Vibrionaceae; genus Vibrio; species Vibrio sp. V12_P9A6T4. Next base: position 22,846 of record NZ_CAWNJO010000041.1, read on the forward strand.
ATTCGTCATGCTGCGGCGGACACATTTGCAATGGTTGTTTTTTGTTTTATATCAGGCATGATCATTGAAATTTTCATCTCTGGAATGACCTTCGAACAGTCGCTAGCATCACGTACACTGTCTATCCCAGTTAATATCGCAATAGCATGGCCTTATGGCGTATTTCGTGACTTTATTCTGCGCCAGGGACGTCAATGGTCTGAGACTGGCTTAATGAAGAATGTCTCGGATTTGGTTGCTTACGTTCTATTTCAATCTCCGGTCTATGCCGCCATTCTATGGGCTGTAGGCGCATCTACAGAGCAGATCATAACCGCAGTATCAAGCAATGCCATTGTGTCGTGTGGAATGGGCGTTCTCTATGGCTATTTTTTAGATATGTGCCGCCGTTGGTTCCGTGTCCCTGGTTATCATCGTAGCGCCTAACCGTGACACTCACTGAAGAAAGGCTTGTATTGAATTTCATCAAATAAGTCAATAAGTAGTCAAACGAACCAAAGTGGTGGGCTTTTTTATTATTTTGGCTTGACCTAATCCTATAGAATCATTAAATTAGCGCCTCGTTAGCCAAATGCGCTAACCACAATATAATTTGGTGAGTTGTCCGAGTGGCTTAAGGAGCACGCCTGGAAAGTGTGTATACGGCAACGTATCGAGAGTTCGAATCTCTTGCTCACCGCCATATTCTAAACCGTAGACGATCGTCTACGGTTTTTTTGTGCGTAAAATACCATGTTAACTCAAGCTTAACTCACTGTTTAATCTAAACAATCTCAATGCATCCCCTGCTAAAAGTTATTAAATAGCCATTCACTCAAAAATAATCCCAATTCAGAGCTAAACTGTCATATATAAAACTAATTTCACTTATTGGCTATGGTTACGAAAAAGCACAAAGCTCAGACCTTTCATAAAGTTGCAGTGGCTATTGTTGTATTGGTAGTCACTATTGCTATTTTTAATAGGCAACTTGGTCATTTTTATGATGCTAGCCGTGTTGAAGAGCGTAAAGCAGTAAGAATAGCGGTTTCGCAAACGCCACTCTCTTCCTCCTTTATTATTGCCGAAAGTTTGGGTTTTTTTGAACAACAAGGGGTGAATGTCGAACTCGTGCCCTGTTCTGGAGGTGTGGCCTGTTCTCAAGCTTTGTTTAGTGGGAATGTAGACTATGCGACTGCCTCTGAGTCGGTGGTTATGTTTAAGCTTTTCCAGCGTAATGATTTTGCACTATTAACCAGTTTTGTTGAGTCAGATAACGATTTAAAGCTGCTCACGTTAGAGCGATTAGGCATTGTTAACTTGAGTGACTTGGAAGGTAAAAAAGTAGGCATCGTTAAGGCGAGTGCCAGTGAGTTTTACTTTGATTCATTGTTGATTGCCAGTGACCTGAAAGAGATGGCTGTTGAAAAAGTCTATTTACCACCAGAAGCGCTAAATGACTCATTATTCTCCTCGCAAGTTGATGCTATTTCTGTTTGGGAACCTTACGGTTATAAAACTGAAACCTCTGCACCATCCGATGTATTGAACCTTGGGCTATCTGGTATTTACCATTTGTCATTTAATTTACTTTCGATGAAAGCAACCGTCGAAGAGGCGCATGACGAGATAGTGGCAATATTACGTGCATTAAAAGAGGCTAATGAATGGATTAACCTCAATCCTGAACAATCAAGAGAAGTGATTGCACAGGCCTTAAATATTCCGTTACCCCAACTCGAGTGGTCTTGGAATGATTATGTATTTCGTTTGTCGTTAGGTAATGCACTTTTATCTAACTTACAGCTTCAAGCAAGATGGGCGATTGAGGCTGGTATGGTTACGGGCGACAAGCCGGATTTTCGGACAGTGCTTGCTTCCAAGCCGATCGAGGAAGTGCTACGTACTAAGGTATCGATAAAATGATCAGTTCGATTGTACGTAAATTGACATTATTGTTCGCATCCACGGCATTTCTAATCCTTTTGATCACTTTTTCTCTGTGGGGCTTACTTAAAGAACAAGAGCAAACAAAAAAAGATCTAGAAGATATTATGCAGATCCAATTGAGTGTGGATTTGTTGCGTAGCCAACTTTGGATTTTCCTGCAGTATTCTGATGTATCAAGTTTGGACCAGGTTGATATTGCTCAGCAAAGCCTCTCCAAGAGACTGCTTAATCATAAGATGATGGGCAAACATATCGAAAACTTACAACGCATGAATACTAGCCTTGCCGTCTTACTGCAACAAGAAAAAAAGCTTACTCATCAAGATGCTGAAGCAAAAAGCAACTCTCTAATCAGCGCGAAAGGGCTGTTACATTCACGTTACAATATGCTTGTGCAAAATATGACTGAAGAGTTGTTTTACTTACAAAAATCAGTCTTAGCAAAAAGCATTGAGAGTCAACAAATGACCTTGATGTTGAGTGCACTGAAAATATTATTTTTTTCAATCTTAGTGAGTGGCATTGCGTGGTTGATTTTGAAACGTTTCAAAAGAGGGTTTGCGTCAATTAAACAAGGTATCCTAGCTTTGACGTATGGTGACCTTGAAAGCAAGATTGAACCAGTTAATCTGGATATTGAATTTGTTGCTTTGGCTGATTTCTTTAACCATATGAAGGTCTCACTAAAAACGACAACCGTGACAAAAGATGAATTGCAATTAGAGGTTGAGCGACAAACCTCAGAGTTAAAAATTCAAAAAGATCAGCTTCAGTTTCTATCTGAACATGATTCGTTGACGGGGCTACTTAATCGGCGAGCGTTTGAAAAGTTGTTGGATAACGCCATTATTAAAGCCAACAGGACTAAGGTGAAGTTAGCGCTGCTTTTCATTGATTTGGACAATTTCAAAACCATCAACGACACTCAAGGCCACTGCGCGGGAGATGAAATTTTAAAGCAAATCGCGATTCGCTTAGAGGCCAGTATCCGCCAATCTGATTTTTCGGCAAGGCTTGGAGGCGATGAATTTGTAGTGTGCCTCGATCTGATTGATGAGTACGATTTTGTCGCAGAGAAAGTCAAGCAAATCATCAAATGCTTAGGGCTGCCCATTGAGTTTGAAGGGCAAAGCCTAACCGTTGGTGTTAGTGTCGGTATCAGCTACTTCCCCTTACAAACTAATAGTATGCATCATTTAATGGCCTTAGCTGATGAGGCGATGTATCAAGCTAAAGAAGTGGTGGGTAACACTTATTGTCAAAACATTGATCCCTTAAGGGGAGTTTTTACAGTGGAAGACGTGGTGAGTTAACACCATTTTTCTGCATAGGGAGTGGCTGTGTCGAGCTTGATGCATGAGTAGATAGTCGCAATCCCTGAATAATACCGTTTATCAATTGAACCTGACTCAGTTTCCTTTTACCCTGTTCTCTCCCCCTTATTCATCGCTAGGAGCATTGTCATGCAGCTTCGTGATCCTCAACTTTTTAAACAACAATGTTATCTCAATGGTCAATGGGTTTGTGCATCCAACTCGCTCACCTCAACCGTTTACAACCCTTATGACGGCACTCTGATTGGAACGGTTCCGCAGCTAGATAGTGCGCAAGTTCAACAAGCGATTGAGGGTGCAGAGTTTGCGCAGAAACTGTGGAAAAAACAGCCAGCGGCGGACAAAGCGAGAGTGCTTAGAGCTTGGTATGAATTGATTGTTGAACACAGCGATGATCTGGCACTGATTTTAACCAACGAGCAAGGCAAACCTTTAGCGGAAGCGAAAGGTGAGATCAGCTATGCTGCCAGCTTTGTCGAATGGTATGCCGAAGAGGCAAAACGAGCTTATGGTGAGCTTGTCCCGAGTCATAAAGCGGATGCAAGAATACTGGTATCGAAAGAACCTATTGGTGTGGTTGCTGCGATCACGCCTTGGAATTTCCCTGCGGCTATGGTGACTCGTAAATGTGCTCCAGCGATTGCGGCTGGATGCGCAGTGGTACTCAAACCAGCACCAGATACGCCTTTTACTGCTCTTGCTTTGGCGGAATTGGCGCATCGTGCTGGGCTTCCCGCTGGCTTATTGCAAGTGGTGACCGGAGAGGCAATCGCAATCGGGCAGCAATTAACCAGCAGCAAAGTGGTACGGAAACTCTCATTTACTGGCTCAACAGGAGTGGGGAAAATATTAATGGCACAGTGCGCGCACAACATCAAAAAGTTGTCGCTCGAGCTGGGTGGTAATGCTCCTTTTATTGTGTTTGATGATGCCGACATTAATGCCGCCGTAGAGGGTGTGATGGTGGCGAAGTTTCGTAACGCTGGTCAAACTTGTGTCTGTGCCAATCGAATCTATGTGCAAGAGGGCGTGTACGATAAATTTGTTAAAAAATTGGTTGATAAAGTCAGCAAGCTGATTGTGGGAAATGGGTTGGAATCAGGCGTAACAATGGGGCCTTTAATCAATGATGCGGCGGTGGCTAAAGTCAAATTACATATTGCGGATGCCACCGCGCAGGGCGCTTTAGTGCAATATGGCACTCTGCCTCAAGCCGGTAGCCGCTTGTTTGAGCCTCACGTATTAACTGAGATGACAGAAGAGATGTTGGTGGCTCAAGAAGAAACCTTTGGCCCACTTGCACCTTTGTTTCGTTTCACTCACGAAGAGGAAGTGATTGAACGTGCAAACCACACGGATTCTGGATTAGCTGCATACTGCTATACGCAGTCATTGGCTCGGGCTTGGCGATTGAGTGAGGCTCTGGAAGTCGGCATTGTTGGTATTAACGAAGGTTTGATATCAACTACAGTCGCACCGTTTGGCGGCATCAAAGAGTCAGGTCTTGGCCGCGAGGGAGCAAAACAGGGGCTAGACGAATATTTGGAAGTGAAATACACCCTAATGGGAGGCTTAAACTAACCTTCCTCTCACTATTTTTGTTGAGTCAGTAACCCCCATCTTAAGGGGCCATTGGTTTCAAAATCATTGGCCTCTTGGCAGATCATATACAGCTCACCGACTTGGATCACTGCACCGATAGAATAAGCTTGGTCCTTATAATAGCAAACACGTTGCAAAGCTTTACCTTCTGTAGCCACCACAACCGGTAGCGAAGCGGTATTGATTACTTTCGTGTAGCCAAAGCTAGGAGCAATCAATAATAACCAAACACAGTACTTCAGCATGGTGTATCTCCTATTTATAGTGAGGTAGTTAATCAAATTGCCGCTGATAGCGGGGCAGCATACTTTCATTACCCAGTAACCCACCTTGATGAATATAAATCACCGTTTTTTCTGGATGAGCTTCCATCCAAGGTAACAAACATTGCCACATCATAGGGTCATACAACAGATCAAATTCCACATGAGTCTGCTCAAGTAGATTTTGCCACATCCGATAATCGGCTTCGTACAATCGTCCAAAGTGATGCTTTTTCTCTGTAGATATAATCGTAGGGTACTGGCGCTCTTCAAGCTCGTCAAATTGTTGGATGAGGTAGTCATTTCCCCCTACACAAGCACAGGTCAGAACCTCAATGCCGTGCGGTTTTAGATATTTTTGCAGGTAGATCGCAGTGGTTCCTGTCCCGGAGGGCAACGCAACGACGAATTGCGTTTTTGTCTCCATTCTCATCCAGTTGAGAATTTCTAGAGCCAACTGCTTAATGCCCGTTTCGGCCACCTTTGAGCGACCGCCTTCCGGTACGACTAAGCATGAAGCATCAGGCTGGCGGATCGTATCAATATACTGCTCGGGGGCCATTATATTGATGGGGCTAACTTCGATGATGTGCGCTCCTAAATCCAGTGCACCACGATAGTTGCCAATCGGCCTTTGTTGTAACCACGTTGGAATGTGGTCTACATAAAACTCAAATTTCCACCCTTTAATGCGCGCAAGAGCTGCCAGAGAATAGAGAGCATTCGACTGCGCCGAACCATAGCTGATTAAAGTGCTGATGCCGGGGAGATCGCTATCCAATAACGCCATGAACTTACGCGCTTTATTTCCGGAAAAATGGCTGTGAAGTTGATCATCACGTTTTAAATAGAAGCGGTTATTGGCAAAAGTATGTTGTGTTATGGGGGTGTCAGACAGTTTCATGATGATTTTCGAGCAGAAAAGGGCCGTAGTATATACTGACCTGAGTAAAAATTGCAGTGTTGGCCGATTTTATCGCTCGTCAGTTACTGCTTTGCCTCTCATGCGGCAAAAAAAAGCCCAGAGCAAAAGGCGCTGGGCGGATACAAATAAACATAGGAGTTAATAAGAAAAAGCAGCATATCGGTAGTTACAGTAAGAAGAAAAATTTGACGGCCTGTAAAATTCTTAATGCTCTGCTAACTACACTTATTGAGACTGAGCATTTCACAATCAGTTCCATCTCAAAGCCATTTTTTTCAATTTATTTTTAAAATATTTATCTTTCATTAGCTTACTTCTATTTTACTCTTCAGCTCCGATCATTTCGTAAAAATGTGATGTTAATTGCTTGTTAATCAATTGTGTCGATAGTATATTTCAAACACCTGTTTGATACGAGTGATTGAAATGGCACCAAGAAGTAGTACCAAAGAAAAAATCCTAGATGTTGCAGAGGGATTGTTTGCTGAACATGGCTTCAACGATACATCGTTACGAGCTATCACCAGCAAAGCTGGAGTAAATCTAGCCTCGGTTAACTACCATTTTGGTGATAAGAAAACGTTAGTGCGTGCAGTGTTGAATCGTTATTTAGAAGCATTTATGCCTGCCGTTCAACAAGCGCTGCAGGAGTTAAACTCCCAAGATGAATATCAAATGTCGGAAGTGTTTGAGTCATTGCGTACACCATTACGTGCGTTGAATGATGTTAGGCCCAATGGTACCAGCCGTTTTATGTTGTTGATTGGTCGCGGCTATACCGATGTGCAAGGTCATTTGCGTTGGTTTATCACCACACGCTACAACGATGTATTGTCACTGTTTACTCAGTCAGTGATGAAGGCGAACCCAAAACTGACGCCTGAAACTCTATTCTGGCGTTTGCACTTCACGCTAGGCACGTGTGTTTTTACCATGGCGTCGAGCCAAGCATTGGCTGAGATTGCCGAAAGTGATTTTGGCAACCAAGTGGATGCCAAAGCCGTCGTCGACTTACTTATTCCTTATTTAGCCGCCGGCGTTGCGGCTGATTAACCCAATTAAATCTATTATAAGAAGTAACAATCCAAGCGAACAAAAGGATCTGATCATGAGCTCTCTACGAAGAAAATGGATAAGCGACCCCGCCTTTAAACTGTTTAAGCAAGTTTTGCCTCCGTTATCGGAGACAGAAAAAGAGGCGATGGAAGCGGGCAGCGTTTGGTGGGATGGTGAACTGTTTTCAGGTCGTCCAGACTTTACCAAGCTGCATCATTACCCAAAACCAACCTTGTCAGATGAAGAGCAATCTTTCATTGATAATGAGTTGGAAACGCTGCTGTCCATGTTAGATGACCATAAAATCGTGAAAGAAGATCGCGACTTGCCAGCGGAAGTGTGGACGTTTCTGCGTAAAGAGCGTTTCTTTTCTTTGATTATTTCAAAGGCCTACGGTGGTCGTGAATTTTCCGCACTCGCCAACTCCACCATAGTGTCACGGATTGCGACGCGCAGTATCAGTACCGCTGTTACAGTGATGGTGCCAAACTCCCTTGGCCCGGGAGAGCTCCTCTCTCACTACGGTACACAACAACAGAAAGACTACTGGCTTCCTCGCTTAGCTGACGGTACGGATATCCCTTGTTTTGCGCTGACCGGGCCAGAAGCAGGCTCCGATGCTGGCGGCATTCCTGATCAAGGCGTGGTGTGTTACGGCAAGCACGAGGGCAAAGAAGTCCTTGGGATTAAACTCAGTTGGAATAAGCGTTATATCACGCTGGCTCCGGTTGCAACTGTGCTAGGCCTAGCTTTCAAACTCAGTGATCCTGAAAAACTTCTAGGCGATAAGCTCGATATCGGTATTACCTGCGCGTTGATCCCTGCTAATCACAAAGGCGTGGAAATTGGCGAGCGACACGATCCACTCGGCCTTGCGTTTATGAACGGCCCAACGCGTGGTCAAGATGTTTTCATCCCGATGGATTGGCTCATCGGTGGTGCTGACTATGCGGGTAAAGGCTGGCGCATGCTGGTGGAATGTTTGTCGGCAGGGCGTGGTATTTCATTACCCGCACTTGGTACGGCGATTGGTCACTTAACTTCGCGCACGACAGGTGCATACGCTTATGTGCGCAAGCAATTTGGCATGTCAATTGGTAAATTTGAAGGGGTAGCTGAAGCACTGGGCCGTATCGGTGGCTTAACTTATTTGCTTGAAGCGACACGAACCTTAACCACAACCTCGCTCGATTTGAAAGAAAAGCCGGGTATAGTGACCGCCATTGCCAAATATCATATGACAGAAATTGCGCGCACAATTTTAAATGATTCGATGGATATTCACTCTGGTCGAGCGATTCAAGATGGACCAATGAACTACCTCGGAACACATTATCTTGGTATCCCGGTCGCAATTACGGTTGAAGGGGCCAATATCCTAACTCGCAATTTGATGATCTTTGGCCAAGGTGCCACTCGCTGTCACCCTTATGTTTTGAAAGAGATGGAAGCGGCGGCTAATCCTGATACAGAGCAAGGCGCGAAAGATTTCGATAAGCTGTTGTTTAAGCACATTAGCCACGCGACCAAAAATACCTTTGGGGCGCTCGGTGCTGCATTAACGGGTTCGCGCTTTGTCAAAGCGCAGATGAGCGGCCCAACAAAAGCGTATTACCAACAGTTGACGCGCATTAGCCGAGCACTTGCCGTGAGTGCCGATTTCGCTATGTTGACGTTAGGTGGCGATCTTAAACGTAAAGAGATGATCTCAGCGCGTTTAGGTGATGGTTTGAGTTATCTGTACATGGCTTCAGCGACCTTGAAAAAGTATGAAGATGAAGGCCGCCAACAAACCGATTTAGATTACGTGCACTACGCGGTGCAATATTGTTTGTACCACGCGGCTAAATCTTTGCAAGAGGCGTACAGCAACTTCCCCAACAAAGTGGTTGGGCGCTTACTTAAAGTGTTGGTCTTCCCTTTGGGCAACCATTATGACAAACCTAGCGATGAGCTGTCGGTCAAACTGGCGGAAAGCTTAATGACTCCTGGAGCACATCGAGATCGTCTCACTCATCTTTGCTACATTGGGCCAGAGGAAGACGATAGCGTTGGCTTGATGGAAAAAGCGTTTTTGGCGATGTACGGTATCAGTGCACTTGAGCGCAAGCTGTTCCGCGCAGCCAAAGAGGGTAAAATTGCGCGTAAAGGTGCCCTGACTGAGCGATTGGCTCAAGCCTTAAGCGAAAATGTGTTGACTCAAACTGAAGTAGACCAAATTTTGGCCGCAGACAAACTGCGTTATAAAGCGATTCAAGTTGATCACTTTAGCCATGACTTGAGCGAGGTGATGACCAATAAGCCGGGAAAGCCAAAGCTTAATCATGTTGCTTAGTCGCGAATATCGTTACTAAAAGTGTGACCATATATCAGGGCATCCTAGTCGGGTGCCCTGATTTTTTGAGCCACGAGAGATCCAACCACTTGCAATTTCTGCCTGTTTTTAAAGAAATAGGGTGAGATCTTCGAGCGAAACTTTTATCCTAGCGGAGATTTTTGAAGGAAGTTGAATATGATCATCAAACCTAAAATTCGTGGATTTATCTGTACGACAACGCACCCTGTGGGTTGTGAAGCTAATGTAAAAGAACAAATTGCTTACACCAAAGCACAAGGCCCTATCAAAAATGCACCGAAACGTGTACTTGTTGTAGGCTCATCCAGTGGCTACGGCCTTTCGTCTCGTATTACCGCCGCTTTTGGTGGAGGTGCTGCGACTATCGGTGTTTTCTTTGAAAAACCGGGCACGGATAAAAAACCAGGCACCGCCGGTTTTTATAACGCAGCCGCGTTTGACAAGCTTGCTCACGAGGCGGGTTTGTATGCTAAAAGCCTAAATGGTGATGCATTTTCTCACCAAGCAAAACAGAAAGCGATCGAGCTAATCAAACAAGACTTAGGTCAAATTGATATGGTGGTTTACTCGCTTGCTTCACCAGTGCGTAAGTTACCTGAAACTGGCGAACTGATTCGCTCATCATTGAAACCGATTGGCCAAACATACACCGCGACAGCGGTTGATACCAATAAAGACATCATCATTGAAGCCAGTGTTGAACCTGCAACTGAGCAGGAAATTGCAGACACGGTAACGGTTATGGGTGGTCAAGATTGGGAGCTGTGGATCCATGCACTTGCTGAAGCTGGCGTATTGGCTCAAGGGTGTAAAACCGTGGCTTATAGCTATATCGGTACTGAGCTAACTTGGCCAATCTATTGGGATGGTGCGCTAGGTAAAGCGAAGATGGATTTAGACCGCGCCGCATCGGCACTGAATGAACAGCTTTCTGTACTAGGTGGTACGGCTAATGTGGCCGTTCTTAAATCGGTTGTTACTCAAGCCAGTTCAGCTATTCCTGTTATGCCTCTTTACATCGCAATGGTGTTTAAGAAAATGCGTGAGCAAGGTGTACATGAAGGATGTATTGAACAGATCTATCGCATGTTTAGCCAACGTCTTTATAAAGAAGACGGTAGTGCGCCGGAAGTAGATGAGCAAAATCGTCTGCGTCTGGATGACTGGGAACTGCGTGAAGATATTCAAAAGCATTGCCGTGAGCTTTGGCCACAGATCACTACTGAAAACCTAAAAGAGCTGACGGATTACGTTGAATACAAAGAAGAATTCTTGAAGTTATTCGGTTTTGGTGTTGATGGCGTTGATTACGAAGCCGATGTCGATACTGAAGTGGCATTCGATGTAATTGATATCTAATCTATTGATGTCACAGTGACACAATAAGATGTTCTAATCTCAAAGGTCTAGCCACAATGCTAGGCCTTTGCTGTTATGGAGGGTAATACAGCATTATTCACCCTCAACAGCATTTTCTCGATCAATGGAACGGTTGCTGTTTCCCTGCAACAAAAAACACATTACAGTGGTGCTCGGCCGCTAATTGCTTGAGTAGGTGTTGGTTGATAGGCTCAATAGTATTTGACGCGATTATCGCACTGGCATTTCCGGAGCGGATAGCTTTAATCACAATCTCTAATTCCGATAACGTTTGAGAGGGTTTCATGTGGATCACTCTGTCGCAATGTATATTGAAAGAAGCAAACTGTTCATACTGTGGTCGAGGACATTCAGAGGTGAATAAGATCCACTGTTGTTGGTGCTGGGATAGCTTAGCAAGCTTTGACATCATGGCTTGTTCAATCGTATTTACTGAGCGATGGGCATTAGCCAAAGGGTACTGAGCTGATAGTTGAGAAGCGAAATTTACTTGAAGCATAACACTGTCCTTTCATACATGCTGTATGTGTATACAGTATTTGAGTTGTAGATACTGATCAAGTTTTTTTTGCTGGATTTATCAGCATAACCAAGCTTGAATTCGTTAGATTTTGTTTTAATTTATTGATTAATAATTATTTTTAGCAACAAATCAAATTGTTCAAAGATAAAGCGACATTGTCTGTTTTGTGATCAATGTAAGTATCCTCGTAACAGTGCCTCGTCACTAATTAGATAAGTTGTCATGGTCGTTGAAATGGTTGTGCTTTAAAACAGGCAGTAAAAAAGCGCCGTTTTGGCGCTTTTTCATGTATAGCTATTGATGCCTAATGTGACAGTGACTGTCGATCTCGAAATGCTTGCTCTGCAATATTAAACTGCCTGACATCCATGCGCGCAAACTCATTGCAACTTTCACATGAGTGATGCGATTTCCCATCAATATATTCGTGTTTTATTAATAGCTTTGGTTGTTTACACCAATCGCAAATACCTTCAATCGTAAACATGTTTTCTCCCCACCTAGAAGATTTAGGTGCAATTTTCGCGGCGCATTATCCCATATAAAAGAGAATTAAGTTAACTATTTGTTACTTTAAGTGAGATGGAGATCGATTGCGTTGTCTATCTTTAGCGAGTGTTTTAATCGCGAGCGGTAATATTTTGCATTAAAAATAACATTTACTTAACGTGAGGTAGGATGATTTTTAACGCACCATTGAGTCGTTTCATTTCTTCTTGTGAGCCTTGAAGATCTGGGTGGTATATTTTGCACAGTTGCTTGTAGCGAAGCTTGATGCTTTTTTCATCGGGAAGTTCACTGAGTTTAAAGCCAAATAATGCACAGGCTAATAGTAATTTTTGATCCTGAGATTGAGCAACATGATTGTTTTGCAGTCTTTTGATCTCTTTGAATAAGCTTTCAAGCTGCCTTTTTTGCTGCTTGATCATAAAGGCTTGCGATTCGATTTCTTGCTGGTGTTGACTATTTTTATCGTGTTGTTGGGTCTTACGTTTTCGGCTCCAGAAGCGGAAAAGATAGATAAGCATCAAAAGGAGTACCACCAGCAACAACAGAGATAAGTAATCCGTCATGATAGAGCTTGTCGAGTCGAGCTCAACGGGTGCAGTGCTGACCACCATGTCAGCTTCATCGCTGCTGTCAAAAGCGCTGTCTAATTGGCTGATGGAGGAGACTTGTTTTGCACGTTGTTGATTGAATTTTTCTTGCAATACACGGGCATAACCCTCTTCGGCTTGGCTACTCTTACTTGCCGCAATGCGATACCATATTTCTGATAATTCTAACGCTGAGGGTGGCGAAGGGAGTGTTTCGTACGTTCTAGCGAGTTGTAATTGAGCATTCACATCGCCGCTAGTGGCTAAGTCTGTCAGCCAAAATAGAGCTTGAGGGATGTCTTTTGGGGTTCCTTGTCCCTTTAAATAGAGATTGGCTAGCCTAGATTTGGCTAAGGGGTGTCCATTCTGCGCCGCTTGCTGAAACCAATAAAACGCATTGTTTAGGTTAACAGCAACTTTGTCCCCTTGCTGATAAGCCAGCGCCAATTGATATTGCGCATTTGAGTTTTGTTGCTGAGCTTGGGCAGTTAGCTCAGCAACAGGAGAAGCCAGTACTAATGAGGAGAAAAACAGGCACAAACTAAGGACAACTCTCAAATTTTCACCATGTTTTGTGGGGCTAATTTCTGTTCAAATAGTAGCGCATTTCTATCGAATGCACAGAGCAGAATAGCGCATTAATGGTTATCTAAGACGTTTTGGATCAGGTGCGCCATCAATCGGTCGGTTTACAGATACTTTACGGCCTTTTTTTAACCCAGTTTCGTAATCCGCGGTAATATTTTTCATAGCATCACGCAGCTGCTGCTTGAAGGTTTCACGGTCAATATTTTGAAACTCTTTATCAATGTAATTATTGATTTTGTTATTGGATTCATCATCGGCGGTGATCACTGGAAGCTTTTCTAATGCCCCTTCAATCCAACCCGAAACGAATGAATTGACGCGCCGTGTGACTTCCATGCTGGAAGTGCCACTGCCCGCGAAACTATTTCGAAATTGGCCTGTGTGCTCGTTCATTTCTCGGTAAATGATATCAAAAGCGAATGCGGCAAAAATAGCGCGATCGGCCTCACCAATAAACTCAACACGTTTGAGTCCTTTATGATTGAGTAGCACCGCTTCTACACCAAACTTAGTATTGATACCGCGGATCACTCGTAGTAGTGATGAGGTGATGGATGCGGGTAGTAAATGGGTTGATTGGGTTTTGCCCATCTTGATAAATTCGATGTCATCTTTATCAAGCCCATACTTCAGCATCAGGCTATGCGCCATCTTGATGGCATTGGCCGCTTCATTCACATTCGCGGAATTACCAAGTTCAAGACATTTAGCGATCTTCTTTAGAGCTTTCTGTTTATCCATTAATTCGCAAATACAATTCTACAACTTCAGAAAAGTCCGACATTTTAGCGGTTTTATGCGGGAAGTGAAAGCGAAGTGGAGAATCGCTGCCCAAAATCAGGCAGCGAGTCGAGAGGAGGTTGGTGGTTTAAATACCAAGTTCATCCAATAGGTCTGTAGTCAAATCATCATCACTGTTGTTTTGCTTGTCGTTTTTTGCTTTGGCAGACAGTTTTTGCTGAGTCGCTTCTAAAATTGAATCAGGGCTTTCATCTTCTTGAACTTCAAACTCTTCAAGTTGGATGAATTCGGTTTTATCCATTGCCAGTTCAAGATAGAAAATATTATTACTTTCTGTCGAGAAGGTAACTCGGCGTGCTTGTGGACGATCTAAATTAGTATCCACCGACAAAATTACCTGTTTGTTGAGTGACAGCATCTTCGGTTGGTTTTGGGTAATGTTGGTTTGCAGTTCTTTGCGGATTTTATTTGTGAAGTCGCCTACGAGTTGATTCATCAATTCGCCCAGTACATCGCCCACCTCGTCAGAAGTGTGCAGCACGGCCAGCTCTTCTTCTGGCATTCCCATGTTGCGCATATAACTGGTGTAAATTTCCAGCGCAGCCTTGGCCGTAAAGTTGATAACAACGAGCCCAGAGAAGCCACCATCAAACAAAACGAAACAGCCGAAATCTGGCTTTAGTGACGTTTTGTTGATTTTTTGTACCATCGCTGAGTAAGCAATGTTGGTCGCCGTTGCAGAACTGAGCACTCCTGACACTGATTGACAAAGCTTAAGCAAAATATCTTCAGTGGTAACAATCTTGTTTTTTTTCATTCTGATATCCGTAATGTGCATTGCAGTTTAAAAGCGGTATTTAACTCTCTATATCAATATATAAAGCATAAAGCGTTAATTAACTATATATAGCTAAAATGTTGTGTACAGGAAAAATGTCGTACTGATGACTTTTTAGAGAGATTCATTCTTGCATTGAGATTCTGATTTGATCACCTTTTTAAATGTTGTAAAGTGACGAAATTCAAAGATTAATATCAAAATAACCATTAACCCACAGCTGATTGGATCAGCGCAGTAGGGGCAGGAAGCAAATGTTACCAAGACTTCATCACCAAACGGACGTCGATCCCGTCGTTTTGAGCTTTTTACAACAACTCGAAAACGAGGGGTTTAGCGGCGATATCGAATCACAATACTCTAGCCGACTTGCTGTTGCGACTGACAACAGTGTCTATCAGCAATTGCCTCAAGCCGTTGTGCATCCCAAATCAACTCATGACGTAGCACTTATTGGTAAGATTAGCTCAAAACCAGAGTTTGAGAGAGTCACTTTTTCACCGCGCGGTGGTGGCACTGGTACCAATGGCCAGTCGTTAACCAAAGGTATTGTGGTTGATTTATCTCGTCACATGAACCAAGTGCTTGAAATTAATGCTGATAAAGGTTGGGTAAGAGTACAAGCTGGCGTGGTGAAAGACCAATTAAATGATGCGGTCAGACCATTAGGTTATTTTTTCTCACCGGATCTTTCGACCAGTAACCGAGCCACACTTGGTGGCATGATCAATACCGATGCGTCAGGGCAGGGCTCTTTAAAATATGGCAAAACGTCGGATCATGTCTTGTCTCTGCAAGCCGTTTTTGCCGATGGCTCGGTACTTGAATCGGATCTCTCATTAGGCTTGCCTGAAAGTGGTACTTTTGCTGTGAATGCTTTGCAAGTGACCGAAGCGGTATGCCGTGAAAAGCGCGAACAAATTGTGGCGAAATTTCCACCTCTTAACCGCTTTCTGACGGGCTACGATCTTAAAAATGCGCTTGATGAAGAAGGTGATCACTTTAATCTCACTCGGGTACTTTGTGGCGCAGAAGGCTCTTTGGTCTTCATCACAGAAGCAACCTTGAATCTGACGCCTATCCCCCAAGCTCGCACCTTAGTCAATGTGAAGTACAACAGCTTTGATTCGGCATTGCGTAATGCCCCTTTAATGGTAGCGGCCAATGCGTTATCGGTTGAAACCGTCGATTCCAAAGTATTAAATTTAGCTAAGCAAGATATTGTTTGGCATAGCGTCAGTGAGTTATTAGCGGATGTTCCGGGCAAAGAGATGCAAGGCATCAACATGGTCGAATACGCAGGCCAAAGCGAGCAAGAGGTCGCCGCGCAGGTCGCTTCATTGACGCAGCGTCTTGATCAGATGCTTGAGCAAGAACAAGCGGGCATCATTGGCTATCAAGTGTGCAGTGATTTGGCGAGCATTAACCTGATTTACAACATGCGCAAAAAAGCGGTGGGGTTATTAGGGGCGGCCAAAGGCAAGGCTAAACCTGTTGCTTTTGCTGAAGATACTTGTGTTCCTCCTCAACACTTGGCTGATTTTATTAGCGAATTCCGTACCTTGTTGGATAGTAAAAATCTCAGTTATGGCATGTTTGGTCACGTGGATGCGGGCGTGTTGCATGTGCGTCCTGCTTTGGATTTGTGTGACCCACAGCAAGAGCTTCTGATGCATGAAGTGTCTGATGAGGTGGTCAAGCTGGTGGCAAAATATGGCGGTTTAATGTGGGGCGAACATGGCAAAGGTTATCGCTCCGAATATGGCCCCGCGTTTTTTGGTGAGGAGCTATTTACTGAATTACGACGAGTTAAATCTGCCTTTGACCCGCACAATAAAATGAACCCCGGCAAAATATGTACGCCACTTGAGACCAATTTTGAATTGGTCAAAGTCACGGACACCAAACGCGGCTATTTTGATCGTCAAATCGATGTGAAGGTCCGTGACAGTTTCAAACAGGCGATGGAGTGTAATGGTAACGGTTTATGTTTTAACTATGACACCAGTTCGCCGATGTGCCCGTCGATGAAAGTCACGGCGGATCGTCGTCACTCACCGAAAGGCCGTGCCGGTTTGGTGCGTGAATGGTTACGCCAACTTACCGAGCAGGGTGTGGATATTCTCGACCTAGAGAAGCAAGTGTTGGAGTCAAACCCAACCATCAAAACCA
Source organism: Vibrio sp. V12_P9A6T4 (assembly GCF_963874835.1). NCBI lineage: Bacteria > Pseudomonadati > Pseudomonadota > Gammaproteobacteria > Vibrionales > Vibrionaceae > Vibrio > Vibrio sp. V12_P9A6T4. The sequence goes on from NZ_CAWNJO010000041.1 coordinate 39,650, forward strand.
TGATTGATCGCGTGCGTAACTCTTTCAATAAATCGCGTGAGTACGATTTTTCACATGAAGTGTATGAAGCGATGAACGGCTGCTTGGCGTGTAAAGCGTGTGCCAGCCAATGTCCAATCAAAGTGGATGTGCCGAGTTTTCGCTCTCGTTTTTTAAATATCTACTACTCACGTTATCAGCGTCCGGCTAAGGATTATCTCGTCGCGAATATTGAAACGCTTTTACCGGTCATGGTAAAGGCTCCGCAAGTGGTGAACGGGGTATTGGCTCAGAAATGGGTACAAAGCCTCACCGCTTCAACCGTTGGTTACGTTGATGCGCCCTTGCTTTCGGTACCGACGTTGGCAAAGCGTGTCGCAGGCCAAGTGGTGAAATTCGATATGCAGCGCCTCGCTGGGCTGTCACAGCAAGATCGCGCTGAACATGTGATTATCGTTCAAGACCCATTCACCAGTTATTACGATGCTGAGGTGGTTGAAGATTTCGTGCAATTGCTGATCAAATTAGGCAAAAATCCGATACTGTTGCCATTCAAACCCAATGGTAAAGCGCAGCATATCAAAGGATTTTTAAAGCAATTCACAACTACCGCGAAAAACACCGCTGCGTTTTTGTCGCAGGTAGCGGATCTCAACATTCCGATGGTCGGTGTCGATCCAGCGTTAGTGCTTTGCTACCGTGATGAGTACAACGAAATTCTTGGTGATAAGCGCGGTGAGTTTGATGTGCTGACCGTTCATGAGTGGCTGTTGCCACGTTTGTCGGAGTTTAACCATCACCAAAACCACAGTGACGCGCCTTGGTATCTGTTTGCTCATTGCACGGAAAAGACCAAACTACCGAATGCAGAAAAAGAGTGGGGCGCGATATTTAGCCATTTTGGTTCCCAGTTAAAAACGGTGCCAGTTGGTTGTTGTGGCATGGCAGGAACCTTTGGCCACGAACAGGATAAGCTGGAGATGTCGAAAGATATTTATGGTTTAAGCTGGAAGCCAAGTTTAGAAAAACTGCCCAAAGAGCGTTGCTTGATCACAGGGTATTCCTGCCGCAGTCAAGTGAAACGATTTGAACAGGTAAAACCAAAGCATCCGTTACAAGCTTTACTGGCATTGTTGTAAACCCTAAGCCCAGACCTTGCTGGGCTTTTTACTATACTGTCGATATTGGTTTGGAGCGAAGCACAGTCAGGTGGAGCAGCATGGATAAATTTGAACTGAAAATACCCCCAGTGGCGATATTTATTGTGGCGCTACTGTTGATGCATCGTATCTCATACAGTTTTGAGTTTGCAAGCCTCGCTTTACCTCTGCCTCGAGTAGTCTTTGCGATTTGCTTTGTTTTATCTGGCATCGTTGGTTTACTGGGGATTTACGAATTTCGTCGCAAGAAAACTACGGTCAATCCAACCAAACCAGAAACGACATCGTGTATTGTGGATAGCGGTATCTACCGTTATTCGCGTAATCCGATGTATCTGGGGCTCTTTTTCCTGTTGTTTGGCGTGGCTTATTGGCAACACAATGGGTTGAGCCTCGTGGTCGCATTTTTATTTGTGTGGTTTATGAATCGTTTTCAGATTTATCCAGAAGAGCGAGTGCTGGAAGCGCGTTTTGGCGAAGAGTATGTCGATTACAAGCAGCGTGTCAGGCGCTGGATATAGTTGAATGTCGTAAGGCATCCGAAATCAAAAGCCCCGCAAGAATAGCGGGGCGGCAATCTATACAACGAACATGGTTCTAGATAATGAGCAAAAGAGCTCAAGTCATAGTGAAAAGAATACGGTTAGGCTGCTTTTGAAAATTGAGCTAAAAACATCTCTTTACGTTCATTGAAGCGATTAACTAAGTCATCGACTGCTTCTTGGTCATAAGGTTTCAGGCCACTAGCTACCATGCGCTTTACCCCTTTCCCTACGATTTGACCGTTTTCTTTAAAGGCAAAGTTAAGCGTGACAATGCCACGTTTACCGTCAACATCAAACGTCGCACCAGAAAACTCAACTTCAGGTGAAGAGAGGTCTAAACGTTCAAATTCCACTTCCATGCTTTCATAGATGACTAATGGGCGCTGGCAGTTAATCATCATTTGCGCTTCTTCCATCAATGGCACCATGATGTGCGGGAAGTTCATACCAGAAAACTGCACATAGTTCGTCACAACGTGTTCGATAAATGCGGTGTTGTGGCTTACTTGGCCTTCGCGGCTCATGTGTAGATACTCTTTGCCGGCAGTATCGACAAGAGCGCTCTCTTTCATACACTTATTTTCAATGTGCAGTGCAATGCCATCGCTGACCATGCCTGAAAAATCAAAACGCATCTTTTGGCTAATGCCTTCTTTTTGCAGCAATACTGCAAAGAGCAAATCGCCCGGAACACAGAAACGCTTGCTGTCTTCGTCGTGGATTGGGTTGAAATCTCCCGCCACTTTTTTAGCAAAGTGACTCGCTTGTTGGCGAGTGAACTGGAATTTTTGATCTTGATGAGAGAAATAAGATGTAAGAGACATAATGTACGCTGTATAGCCAAAACTGACGCGATTATAAGTCAACTCCACTCGATGAATGGTCCAATCAGTAAAAAGAGCCTCACAGAGAGCGAGGCTCAATAGCGTAACATTATAAGCTAGGGAGAAGATTTTCCGGCATGAGCGAGTTATGTACCGCCAGCTCTAGCAAGGTATTAGCTTGTTCAATATCTGGCGAGAAGTAGCGATCCTTATCGTAAAACGAAACTTTTTTACGCAGGATTTGTTTCGCTTCTTCGACTAATGCAGAGGATTTATTGGGCGCTCTGAAATCGAGTCCCTGCGCGGCAGAAAGATACTCGACCGCTAAAATACCACGCGTGTTTTCGCTCATATCACGCAGACGACGACCAGCAAACGTTGCCATCGACACGTGATCTTCTTGGTTGGCCGAAGTAGGTAAGCTGTCAACCGAAGCCGGATGGGCGAGCGTTTTATTTTCACTGGCTAGCGCTGCCGCCGTCACTTGCGCAATCATAAAGCCAGAGTTAACGCCACCGTTGTCCACTAAAAATGGCGGAAGCTTGCTGAGCGCGCTGTCAATCAAGAGTGCCATGCGTCGTTCTGACAAACTGCCGATTTCGGCAATTGCTAGCGCCAAGTTATCCGCAGCCATCGCGACGGGCTCTGCATGGAAATTACCGCCAGAGATGATGTCGCCATCGTCTGTAAACACCAGAGGGTTGTCGGAAACGGCATTGGCCTCCACTTCTAGCGTTTCAGCCGAATTGCGAATTTGCTGTAAGCACGCGCCCATCACTTGTGGTTGGCAACGCAGTGAATACGGGTCTTGTACTTTTTCACATGCGGTGTGGGATTCACCAATCTCGCTGCGGCTGTCAAGTACATGGCGATAAGCGCTGGCGGCATCCATTTGCGCGCGATGGCCGCGAACGCGATGAATGCGCGGATCAAACGGGCGGCGACTGCCCAGCGCCGCTTCGACCGACATCGAACCACACACAATGGCGGAGGCAAATAAGTCTTCTGCGGCAAATAACCCCTCTAGTGCAAATGCGGTAGAAGCTTGTGTGCCATTGAGCAGCGCGAGCCCCTCTTTTGGCGCTAAAGTAATAGGAGTTAGCCCTGCGATTTTCAACGCGTCCAGCCCAGAGATAATTTCGCCGTTGTGGCGAGCTTGCCCTTCGCCGAGCAGTACCGTACTCATGTGTGCTAAAGGCGCTAAATCACCCGATGCGCCAACCGATCCCTTTTGTGGAACACAGGGGTAGACTTGGTGATTAACTAACGCCATCAAGGCGTTGATCACCTCAAGTCGAATACCAGAATACCCACGGGAAAGACTATTAATTTTGAGTACCATCATCAAGCGAACGGTTTCATCCGCCATGAATTTACCAATACCCGCAGCGTGTGAAAGCACGATGCTGCGCTGCAAGGTTTCTAAATCTTCAGGGGCAATTTTAGTATTGGCAAGTAGGCCAAACCCCGTATTGATACCATAAACAGTACGATTTTCGGCAATCACTTGTTCAACGACTTGTGTGCTTGCTTCAATACCCGCTATCGCGCTGGAGTCGAGTGATACGGTGACCGGCTTTCGGCTTACTTGACGCAGTGCTTTTAAGCTCAATTGGCCCGGTTTAATAACAAGATTTAACATGTTTTTTTGTCCTTACTTCAGTTGCGCGAGTTCATGGTTGAGCATTGGCAGGTCGAGCTTTTGTTCTTTAGCACAGCGTTTCGCAATGTCATAACCTGCATCAGCATGGCGCATGACACCTGTGGCTGGGTCGTTATGTAAAACACGCGCAATGCGTTGCGTTGCGTCATCTGAACCATCGCAGCAGATCACCATGCCAGAGTGCTGAGAAAAGCCCATACCTACGCCACCGCCGTGGTGGAGTGACACCCAAGTTGCGCCACCGGCGGTATTGAGCAGTGCGTTGAGCAGCGGCCAATCGGAAACAGCGTCTGAGCCATCTAGCATACCTTCAGTTTCACGGTTTGGGCTTGCTACCGAGCCGGAATCTAAATGGTCGCGACCAATCACGACTGGCGCTTTTAACTCGCCACTTTTCACCATCGCGTTAAAGGCTTGGCCTAAACGTTCGCGATCTTTCAAACCCACCCAACAGATGCGAGCTGGTAGGCCTTGGAATTGAATGCGTTCGCGCGCCATGTCTAGCCAGTTATGTAGATGGGGGTTATCAGGGATTAACTCTTTCACTTTTTGGTCGGTTTTATAAATGTCTTCGGGATCGCCAGACAGGGCGACCCAGCGAAAAGGTCCAATCCCCTCACAAAATAGCGGGCGAATGTAGGCTGGCACGAATCCTGGGAAGTCAAAAGCGTTTGCCACTCCTTCTTCGAGAGCCATTTGGCGGATATTGTTGCCGTAGTCGAGTGTGGCAGCGCCGCGTTTTTGCAGCGTTAACATCGCTTGAACTTGGACCGCCATCGATGCTTTGGCCGCCTTGACCACTTGGCTTTCATCTTGAGTGCGCATTTGAGCGGCGTGTTCCATGCTCCAATTTAAGGGTAAATAACCATTGAGTGGGTCATGGGCCGAGGTTTGGTCTGTCACCACATCGGGGGTGATATTACGCTCAACTAGCTGTGGAAAAATATCAGCGGCATTACCTAACAAACCGACAGAAATCGGTGTCTCCGAGCTATCGATCATCGCCAAGGCTTCATCTAAGCTGGTGGCTTTTTTATCGACATAACCAGTGCGTAAACGGTAGTCGATGCGCGATTCATCACACTCGACCGCAATCATGGAAAACCCAGCCATGGTTGCCGCTAATGGCTGAGCGCCGCCCATGCCACCTAAGCCGCCAGTCAACACCCAGCGGCCTTTTGCGCTACCAGAAAAATGCTGTTTAGCGATGGCGACGAAGGTTTCGTAAGTACCTTGTACAATGCCTTGTGAGCCGATGTAGATCCATGAGCCAGCCGTCATTTGACCGTACATCATCAAGCCTTGCTTATCGAGCTCATTAAAGTGCTCCCAGTTGGCCCAATGTGGTACAAGGTTTGAGTTGGCAATTAGTACACGTGGTGCATTTTTGTGCGTCGGGAAAACACCGACAGGTTTGCCTGATTGAACCAAAAGTGTTTGATCCTCTTCAAGGCGTTCAAGCACTTCAACAATTTTATCAAAGCATGGCCAGTTTCGCGCCGCGCGACCAATGCCACCATACACCACAAGTGCATGTGGGTGCTCTGCAACGTCTGGGTCAAGATTGTTCATGAGCATGCGCAGTGGCGCTTCGGTTAACCACGATTTGGCTCGAAGTGTTGTACCGTGAGGGGCGCGAATGGTGCGCGTAGTATCAAGACGTTGCTCTTGAGTATGGGGTTGCGTCATGTTGAGACTCCTTGTGTTTCACAATGTGGCGCTATTGTTGTTATGGTGCCAGTATCGGGTTTAGTGAGGTGTAGCGATTAATCGTCGGTCATGGCATTGGCGATATCCCAACACAGCCTTGCCGCGAGACGAGCAGTTTGATTGTCTTGGTCAAATTGCGGGTTGTATTCGGCAATGTCGGCAATTAACAGCTTATTTTTGTGGTAGAAAATTTTGTCAAAATAAGGGGCAAGCGCTTCATAACTTACACCACGTGCTGCTGGGGCGCTGACTCCCGGCGCCGTTGCAGCTGGAAAGACATCTAAGTCAATCGTTAAATAGAGATAGTCACACTGGTCAATGAAGTGTTGCAGTTCACGCAGATGATCAATCGGGCTCAGTGCTGAAAACTGATTATCTTGCATATACCAAACGCCCAGTTCATCGGCTCGTTGAAACAGTGCAGTAGTATTACTTGCTCGGCTTACACCTAAGCAAGCGTAATGAAATGGCCATTGATTTTGCTCGCACCATTGATGAATTTGATTAAAAGGAGTGCCTGAGCTAGGTCGCACCGAAGCGATCTCTGACTCAAAAGCACGTAAATCGAAATGTGCGTCAAAATTGATGATCCCAATTCGTGGTTGGCTGATGGCTTGTTGACTCAGATATTGCGCTGCGCCTTGAAACGTGGCCCAAGCGACTTCATGACCGCCACCCAGTACGATAACGGGCGTTTGTTTAAGCGTATGGGCAATCACATCAGCGCACTGTTGCTGAGCCAGCTCAAGTTCATCATCAATACAGCGAATATTGCCCAGATCAAAAAAGCGAGAGTGCTTATGCCAAGCCATGTTGGCCAGCGCTTGGCGAATGGCATCGGGGGCCTGTTTTGCGCCAATGCGCCCTTTGTTGCGGGCCACCCCCGCATCGCATTCAAAACCGATAATGGCAATGGCTTTCTCATCTTGGTTTTGTTGAATGGGTAGCGTATTGACGGTGCAACGTTGAGTTTGATGGTGAACGCGTGTACCTAACTCGCCATCTTCGGCATCGTGACGGCCTTGCCATTCGAAGCTGTGCTGAGTGTTGCTAAGGGTAGGGTTATTCATAGGTCAATGCTCCGTCAACTACGCGTGCATGCAAACGCGGTACGCCCACTTGATAACTTAAATCGGCTGGGTGGCTAATATTCCAAATGGCGAGATCGGCATCGTAGCCAGTGGCAATTTTGCCGCGAGAATCAGCAAAACCTAACGCTTGCGCAGCATGTTGAGTCACACCTCGTAAGGCTTCTTGGGGGGTTAAGCCAAACAGTGTGCACGCCATATTCATAATAAGAGTGAGGTCAGCAAACGGCGATGTACCGGGGTTGAAATCACTTGCGATGGCCATTGGAATATGATGCTGACGCAGTAAATCAATCGGTGGGCGTTGGGTTTCACGTAAGAAATAAAAAGCACCGGGCAGCAAGGTTGCCACGGTATTGGAACGGGCGAGTGCAAACACACCTTGCTCATCTAAATATTCGATATGATCGGCAGACAAACCTTGGTAATGGGCGGTTAAAGCGCTTCCCCCTAGGTTTGATAATTGCTCGGTATGACCTTTCACTTGCAGCCCATGCGCAATTGCGGCTTGGAACACTTTTTCTGTTTGTGCCAGCGTAAAACCAATCGATTCACAAAACACATCGACGCTCGAAGCGAGTTTTTGTTCGGCCACCAGAGGGATGATTTCCTGACAAATATGCTCAACATAATCGTCTGATCGGTGTTGATATTCTGGCGGAATGGCGTGAGCGGCGAGCAGTGTTGTGACGACTTTAATGCGGCGATGATCCTCAAGGTGCTTAGCCGCTTTGAGCATTTTTATCTCATCATGGAGCGTTAAACCGTAGCCCGATTTGATCTCAACGGATGTGACACCGGAACGCAGCAACCCCTCTAACCTTGGTAGTGCCAACTCAACCAATTGGTCAATGGATGCGGTGCGGGTGGCGTGGACGGTTGATAAAATACCGCCGCCTTGCTTGGCGATCGCTGGGTAGGGAACACCTTGCAAGCGCATTTCAAACTCATTGGCGCGGTTACCGGCATAGATAAGGTGAGTATGGCAATCTATCAACCCCGGAGTGATAAGCTTGCCTTGGCAATCTATGACTTTGTGTTCTGGCGCGGCGGCGATGGGAATGTGGCTATCAAAGTAGGCGTCAATTTTGCCCGCTTTTATCACCACAGTTTTAGGAGAGCTAGGCTGATAGCCAAGCTCTCCTTGTTCCATGCTGACGATACGCGCGTTGGTCAGTATTAGATCCATCTTTATTGTCACCGTTATCGTTTAGTACGCTGCTGATTTAAATGTATATACAAATAAATAAGGCAAAAGCGCACGCGGTGCAAGATGAATGTTGCAAAAGTGTGATCGAATGTTGAAATGTGTAGCGTTAGTCGAGCATCACTTTAGAGGTTAATTTGTATTTCGAGCCCGGGTGATAAAGCAGTGCAGAGCTGACTAACTTATCGCCACTCCAGGTACGGCGATTAAGTAGTAAACAGGGTTCATTGACGGCCAACTGCAACAATTGTTTGATGTGATGCTCGGCAATAATGGCTTCAACAGTGTGCTCAATGGCACTTAATGGGCAGTTTTGTGAAAGATATTGATTAGGCGTCATGAACGAGAAGTTTTGTTCAAGATAGTGGGGCGCGTAGCGGCTATTGACCCAACGCATTTCCAGTTGTATCGGAGTGTCATTAGCAAAGTGAATGATTTCACTATAAAAAACAGAAGATCCTAGCATGACGCCGAGTTTGATAGCGACACTTTCATCTGCTGTTAACGCAAGTTGCTTTAAGACTTTACTGCGATATTGCTTCCCTCGGCTAGCGACCTCGTCAGCAATATTACGAATATCAAGTAGCGGTGATTCCGCTTTGTCTTCTACAGCGCAAACAAAAGTACCTAGCCTTGGTCGGCGCTGCAGTTTTCCATCAGCTACCAGATCCCGTATCGCTTTATTCACCGTCATCCGACTCACATTAAATTGCTCGGTCAGTTCTAGCTCGGTGCTTATGCGTTGGCCGACAGGCCAGTGTCCGGATTCAATGTTATCTAAAATAAATTGTTTTATTTGTCTATAAAGTGGTGAGCTTGACATGGGCATGATGAGTTTTATTTGAATATACAAATAATTAACGAAGTCGCTGGGAAATGCAATATTTAGATAAGGCTTTGCGATCATCATCGGCCAAAACTGTGAATTGGTGAAGCAGCTATCGACGACAAAGGGTCAGTGTCACGGTAAGATGGCGCCGTAACTTGTGTTGTAAATAGTAACCTGTGTTGTAAATGATAACTTGTGGTTTAAATAATAAAGAGAAAATACGATGACAGCTCCAACAGAAATGACTTTTTTCGCTCGTTTTGAAGCGGATATTTTGGCGAAAAAGAAAGTGATCACCATTCGTGATGAGAGCGAAAAGCACTACCAAGTTGGCTCTATTGTCGAGGTGAGTACGTTGGAAGAGGGACGAAAGTTCTGCCGCTTGTTAATCAATAAGGTTGAACCGATCCTATTTAGCGAATTAAGCCACTACCATGCAGAGCAAGAAAATATGTCACTCACGACACTGAAAGAGGTGATTCAAGACATTTATCCCAATATTGAACAGTTGTATGTCATTCACTATCAACTGGTTGAAGAGAAAGCTCTGGAAAAAGATCACGCTTAAAAATAATAACGCCAATCAATCACGATTGGCGTTATTGCTGTTTCCCTCAAGACAGTGTCACGACGATTTCATTATAAAACGCAGCAACAGTAATGAGGTTAGTCACGCTTCCACAGAATGTGGCAGAACTTTTGGTCTGGGTCGCGGCTGACGAGCATTCTTGCAAACACATCGTCTAGTACGTCGTCCTCTTCGTTGACAAGACCGATCAATACTTCCGCGTAAGCTTCCTTATCGACGTCAAAACCCACGTGTTGAACCCAATCATCACCAACGTCAACCAGTTCAGCCGCGCCACGGTCTTCAAATTGTGCCGTAAACAGGATGACATCAACAGGTTCTAGATTATCGGGTGCCATTTCAAGAAAGATGTCGTAAGCCGCATCAATGGCATCGTCGTAAGAAATCAAATCAGACATTATTATGCTCGGCTCATGTATTTGCGTTCAGCGGTGTTGATAATAATACGGTCGCCAGTTGCGACATATTCAGGAACCTGCACGACAAGACCAGTGCTTAAACGTGCTGGTTTTGAACGCGCAGAAGCTGAAGCACCTTTGATGGAAGGATCAGTCTCTTCAATCACAAGCTCGACAGATGAAGGGACATCTAGTGCTACCGCAACACCGTCAACGACAACCACATACATACCTTGGATTTCTTCAGTGATGAACAGCAGCTCATCTTCGATATCCGCCTGTTTAAACGTAAATTGAGTGTAGTCTTCGTTATCCATGAAGATGTACTCATCGCCATCAACATAAGAAAACGAAACCGCACGGCGGTTCATGTCAACGGTGTCGACAAAGTCATCGGCTTTTAAACGCTCATCAACGCGAGCGCCAGTGTTCAAATCAGTACAACGTAGTTTGTAGATTTTAGAACCACCGCGGCCACCAGGAGTGGTCACTTCGATGTCTTTGATCAATAGCGTCTTGCCACCAGAAATAATAGCAAACCCTTTTTTTAATTCATTCGCCTTTGGCATGGAATTTTTCCTTCATACTTAGTTTCGGCGCATTATACCTTGCCGTTTTCGAAAAGGAATATCTTGATTGATTGCTTTGCATAGTAGAACATGACCGCGTGTACTTTTTCTTAAATTAACTAACGCTTTTTGCTATGTATTTATCGGTTATTGACCCAAAACAACCCTTTCAGGCTGAATATCAAGCGGCTATCGATGATCTCATCAAGTTTCTGCGTGCCGGGTTAGGTGACAATCTACATAGTCTTTACCTTTATGGCAGTGTGGCGCGTAGAACTGCGCGTTATGGGCGCTCCAATTTGGATGTAGTGTTGGTCACGCACCGTGATTTCTCCGAGCAACGAGCAACTCTGCTGAATACGATAAAATGGCGATTTCAGAAAAGTTTCCCACATATCACCGAAGTCTCGATCAAAACTGCACTCGTGAGCGAGGTAGCCACTTTAGAGAGCATTTTTACGTGGGGATTTATGTTGCGCCATTGTTGCGTTTGTATCTTGGGTGATGATTTGGCGGAATGCTTTGGCGATTTCGAACCCAGTTGGGAAATAGCCAAACACTGGAATATGGACATCGCAGATTGGGTCTTTTTTTATCGTGATAAAATTGCAAAAACCAGTTCTGAAAGCGAACAGAGCAAGGCGCAAGTAGCCATTGCCAAGAAATTACTGCGCGCCAGTTATTCTTTGATTATGTATCGTGACAAAAATTGGTTTGATGATCCTATCGAATGCGGGCAGCAGTTTTTACGTTATCACCCGGAGAAAAAAATCGACATTGAGAGATTGGGTATTTTGCTCTCTGGACGAGTGATCGCCAAACGCTCAGTGATTGGAATTCTAGACAGTTATGGGCAATGGCTTGCAAAGCAGTATCAAAAAACAGAGTTTCGGATTGGTTAACCGCTGGCTAGATCGTCGTGCTTCTTAAAATAACCCAAGTTGTGGCTGGCTGAGCTGTTCGAAATTCAAGCCAACAAAAGGCAAAATGGCTTCTGCGACTGGCTGCAATTGTTTATCAATATAGTGCTGATAATCGATAGGACTTTTTAAATACTCTTTAGGCTCAGGGCCATTCAGTGTGATGAGGTATTCGATACGACCTCGATTTTGATATTGCAATGGTCGGCCTAACTGCTGGTTTATCGTATCAGCAAGTCGTGCGGCTCTTACTTGTGGTGGTACGTTTTTTTGGTATTCATGCAGCTTGCGACGCAACCGTTTTTGGTACACGAGCTCATGGTCGAGTTGACCGGTTTGAGTTTGCTCAACGATTTCACGAATAAACGCCGCAGGGTCTTCACCATTAAAAATCATCGAATAAAGTTGGTGCTGAAAGCGTTGTGCGAGCGGAGTCCAGTCCGTTCTTGCACTCTCAAGCCCTTTAAAAACTAGCCGCTCGTTTTCGCCTTCACCGATCAATCCCGCATAGCGTTTTTTTGATCCTGTTTCTGAACCTCGGATGGTGGGCATCAGAAACTTTCGGTAGTGGGTTTCGTATTCCAATTCCAGCATCGATTCCAATCGGTACTCTTCACGCAAGTGGGTCGTCCACCATTGATTGATGTGTTCAACCAGTTGTTTTCCTACGCGATCCGCTTGTTGCTGTGAATATTGACCACCTAAAGAGACAAAGGTTGAGTCGGTATCACCATAAATCACTTGATAGCCTTGCGCCTCAATTAACTTTTTAGTTTGCTTCATGATCTCGTGTCCGCGCATGGTAATACTGGACGCCAAACGAGTATCAAAAAAACGACAACCTGACGATCCAAGCACCCCGTAGAAAGAGTTCATGATGATTTTTATTGCTTGTGAAAAGGCTTTGTTATTGTTCTTTTTCGCCACATCACGCGCAGCCCATAATTTCTCGATCATTTCTGGAAGAAAGTGTTTGGTGCGGTGAAATTGACCGCCACGAAATCCCGTTACCGCTTGGTTATCCTCTTTACCAAGCGGAATTTTTAGCCCTTCAATCAAGCCAAGTGGGTCAATTAAAAATGAACGAATGATCGAGGGATATAAGCTTTTAAAATCAAGAAGTAATACAGAGTCGTAGAGGTTAGGGATGGAGTCCATCACATAGCCTCCGGGGCTTGCGACCCAATGTTCGGAGTGTAAGTTAGGCGCAATGTAACCCGCGCGATGCAATTGAGGTAAATAGAGATTGGTAAAGGCGGCGACAGAACCGCCGACGCGATCTAGCTCCACACCCGTGAGACGGGAACGTTCAATGGCGAAATCCAGCAAATGGGTATGTTCAAAGATTTTATTTACTAACACACAATCTTGCAGGTTATATTTCGCCAGTGAAGGTTTGTCTTTTTTAAACATACGGTTGATTTCATCCATCCGATCATGGGCGTTATGAATCGCTTTTCCTTCACCTAAGAGCTCCCTTGATACTGATTCCAATGACCAAGAACGAAATTGGTAAGTGGCTGTTTTTAATGTATCAATTCCATCCAACACTACTCGCCCGGGAATGGTAATAAACCCTTGCTGACTCTGGTTTGAACTACGAAAAAAACTGTGCTGTTTGCCGCGACCAATCGCAAGTTTTAACTTATGCCACTCGGCTCTTTTATGGAGTAAGCGAAAATCAAAATCAATCACGCTCCAGCCAATTACTACATCAGGGTCGAACTCAGTGAACCAATCGATGAGAGCGTTGAGCAATGCGTATTCATCTTTCACCCATTGAATTGGGGTATCGCAAGGCTCAGGCTCACCAATCATGATTACGCGGCTGTCCATTGGGCTATCAAAACCAATCGAGTAGAGAATGCCTTTTTCAGAGCATTCTAAATCCAGCGAAACCACTTTCAGATGAGGAAGATAGTTGCCCGGTCGACATTTCGCCTGTTCTATTTTTGAATGGGAAAACGTCTGGGTAAGCCGTCCAGTGAATTCAATGCTGCCTTTAAGAAAACGCTCCATAAGAAAGCGGTCGGCAAGCTTAATATCATCTTCTAACGTCAGAATATGATGTTGCTTTAGTAGTGCCGAAAACTCAGCATGCGTTTGAATCGTTTGACAATAACAACCCGCTAGGAGGGTATGTTCAAAATCTTCCAAATCCAATGTTTTTAATTCGATAGAGAGCTGCCGCTCTAACGCTAATTTTTGCGCTTGTGGTACATCTTTCTGTGGTATGAAGAAAACGGGTTTTTCACCACGGATAATCAGTTGGGTTGGACCTTGAGGCGTACTCAACCACAACTCAATATGAGTCGAGCCATGAAGGTCTCTTGCATGGCGAGTAAGTAAAAAACCGTGTTGAATAACCAAGCGTAATAAATCCAAATAGTCGTAACCTTGGGGGAGGGCATCATATCAGAGCTACGAGGTAAATAACGAATTTCAGTGAGGTGAGTAAGCGGGCGATGGAGATGAAATAACCGTTAATTGGTATGGTGTATGCATTTTAACTTTATGATTTGTTTTGGTTTTGTATTTTTATGAGGCTGGTTGCATTTTTATGTTTAGGTTCAAATTTGTCAAAAAATCATGTAAAAGTCGTGCGGCATCTCTGCTAATATAATTAAGCTTTTGATTTGTTAATGGATTCTCATTGGATGATTAGCCGAACAAATAAGTACTTGCCAAATTTGGGGTTTGAGCACATATTCAGTGTGAGTAAAAACCAATGTTAAGTTAATTACCCGATTGTGAGTTAATTTCCAATTGTGAGCTAATTAATGTGGGCCGCGATGCTGCTATCCACGATTCAGTGGGTGCAGAGCCAATAGATGAGTGTGGAGATACAAGTTTGATAAGTGTTTTCCTTGTAGATGATCACGAGCTGGTTCGCACAGGGATACGACGTATTATTGAAGACGTCCGTGGAATGAACGTAGTAGGGGAAGCTGACAGCGGTGAAGAAGCAGTAAAATGGTGTCGCAGTAATCATGTCGACGTTGTTTTAATGGATATGAACATGCCTGGTATCGGCGGTTTGGAAGCGACAAAAAAAATTCTGCGCTTTAATCCAGATGTGAAAATCATCGTGTTAACGGTTCATACGGAAAATCCATTTCCGACCAAAGTGATGCAAGCTGGAGCCGCGGGTTATTTAACCAAAGGTGCAGGCCCAGATGAAATGGTCAACGCGATTCGCATTGTGAATAGCGGGCAGCGTTATATCTCGCCTGAAATCGCACAGCAAATGGCATTAAGCCAATTCTCGCCAGCTTCTGACAATCCATTTGCTGATCTCTCGGAAAGAGAGCTGCAGATTATGATGATGATTACCAAAGGGCAAAAAGTGACGGATATTTCCGAGCAACTTAGTCTTAGCCCCAAAACAGTAAATAGCTATCGCTATCGACTGTTTAGTAAGTTAGCGATAAGCGGTGATGTTGAACTGACCCATTTAGCTATTCGACACGGAATGTTAGACACAGAGACGCTTTAGTGACTTCTTTGTTCGACTCGGTCGCTTTTCTTAAAACCGTTACCCATCAGCCCGGCGTTTATCGAATGTATAACGCCGAGGCTGATATCATCTATGTTGGCAAAGCCAAAGACCTCAAAAAACGCCTTTCTAGCTACTTTCGAAAAACAATCGACAGTGAGAAAACGCGCGCGTTAGTCAGCCATATCGATAAAATTGATGTCACCGTTACTCACACTGAAACGGAAGCGTTGATCCTTGAACATAATTACATCAAGCAATATTTGCCTAAATACAATGTGCTGCTGCGAGATGATAAATCTTACCCGTATATTTTTATTAGTGGGCATAAGCACCCTCGTTTGTCGTTGCACCGTGGCGCGAAAAAGCGCAAAGGTGAGTATTTTGGTCCATACCCTGATTCTGGTGCGGTTCGAGAGTCGTTACACCTCATCCAAAAAATATTTCCGGTAAGACAATGTGAAGATACCGTCTATAGCAACCGGACTCGTCCTTGCCTGATGTATCAAATTGGCCGCTGCGCTGCACCTTGTGTGAGTCATATCATTGCGGATGAAGAGTATGCTGAATTGGTTAATTATGTTCGATTGTTTTTGCAAGGCAAAGATAACCAAGTACTTGAAACATTAGTGCAAAAAATGGAACAAGCCAGCCAAGCACTGCAGTTTGAAAATGCCGCTAAATTTAGAGACCAGATCCAAGCCATTCGAAGAGTCCAAGAACAACAGTTTGTTTCTGAAGAGACGATGGATGACATGGATGTATTGGGATTTGCCCAAGAAAATGGCATCGCTTGCATCCATATTTTGATGATCCGCCAAGGTAAAATATTGGGTAGTCGTAGCCATTTTCCTAAAATTCCGGCTAACACGACTCAAGAAGAGGTGTTTGATGGCTTTTTAGGACAGTATTATTTAAGTCACAATGAGGCGCGTACGATCCCAAGTCGAGTGATCTTAAATGCGGGTCTGCTAGAGGATGAAAAGCCGCTGCAAGAAGCCTTACAGACCCTGGTCGGGCGTAAAGTTTCTTTCCACATCAGCCCAACAGGTGTGCGTGCTCAATATTTAAAATTGGCTAATACCAATGCATTGAGCGCAATAACGGCTAAAATTAACCATAGAATGACGATCAACCAGCGTTTTAAAGCACTTCAAGCTGTTTTAGGGTTGGATAGCATAGAGCGTATAGAGTGTTTTGATATTTCGCACACCATGGGAGAGAGTACGATCGCCTCATGCGTGGTATTTAACCAAGAAGGGCCTGTTAAACCAGAATACCGCCGTTATAACATCACGGGAATTACTGGTGGGGATGATTACGCTGCAATGGGACAAGTGTTAGATAAGCGGTATTCCAAGCAGCTTGACGTGGAAAAAATCCCCGATGTCATTTTCATTGATGGTGGTAAAGGGCAATTGAATCGAGCTTTGCAGATCATCTCCAGCCATTGGCAAGATTGGCCGAAAAGACCAGTGATGATTGGTATCGCCAAAGGTGTTACCCGCAAACCGGGGCTAGAAACGTTGATTACAACCGATGGCGATGAATTTAACCTGCCAAGTGATGCGCCAGCTTTGCATTTGATTCAGCATATTCGCGATGAAAGTCATAATCACGCCATTACTGGGCATAGAGCCAAACGAGGTAAAACACGGCGTACCAGTACATTGGAAGGCATAGAAGGGGTTGGGCCTAAACGCCGGCAAGCACTGCTGAAATATATGGGAGGGCTGCAAGAGCTAAAAAGAGCCACTGTTGAAGAAATCGCCAAAGTGCCCGGTATTAGCCATTCTTTAGCTGAAAACATTTATCAAGCATTGAAACAATAAGAAAAATAACGCAACATAACCGCGCAATCGATAAGAGCCTATAAATATGCGTTTGAATATTCCTAATATTTTGTCTTTATTACGACTTTTCCTTATCCCAGTATTTGTCGTTGTTTTCTATCTGCCTTACGGCTGGGGCCCTTTTGCTGCGGCAATGGTGTTTTGGGTAGCGGGTTTTACCGATTGGTTAGATGGCATGCTTGCGCGAAAACTTGGGCAAACCTCTCGCTTTGGTGCTTTTATCGATCCAGTAGCGGATAAAGTGCTCGTTGCGACGGCTCTTATCTTGATCACCGACCATTACCACAGTCTCTGGATAACGATTCCAGCCGTGACAATGATTGCACGTGAAATCATCATTTCTGCGTTGCGAGAATGGATGGCGGAAATTGGTAAAAGAGCCAGTGTGGCCGTTTCATGGGTTGGGAAGGTTAAGACGCTCACCCAAATGTTTGCATTGTGGGTACTGATTTGGCGTCATGATGATTGGATGGTGTGGGTCGGCTATGCAGCGTTATACATCGCCACCATTTTGACCTATTGGTCAATGGTTCAATACTTGGCGGCAGCTAAAGACGACCTCCTCAATGCAGAACATCATTAAGAAACGGGCTTAGGCCCGTTTTTTGTTGTCATCCCTAAACCACCGCCTTGGGCGGTGGTGATTCAACCTTGGGGCTATTGCCCGAAGGAGTGCCCATGCTAGAAGTAAACCTCTTATTCACCACAAGTAAGAGGAAACTAAAAACATGGGCGATTATAGAAGTTCATCACATGTATATTGGCGTTGCAAATACCACATAGTTTGGACACCGAAATACAGATTTAAGATCTTGAAAGGGAATGTAGGTAAAGAGCTTTATCGCTCAATCTATATTTTGTGCAATATGAAAGATTGTGAAGTCTTGGAATTAAATGTTCAGCCGGATC
>NZ_CAWNJO010000042.1:0-54580 GCF_963874835.1 Vibrio sp. V12_P9A6T4
ATCGTAAATACTAGGGGCCGACAGGTATAGGAAAATAATTAATATAGTATGATCGCTTCTAATCAAACTTGATCATTTACAACAAAATTTGTCAGTTTTCCCTCTGTCAAGGCAGCAGAAGTTATTTAAACAACTTAAACACGCTCATTATGCTTTCGAGTAGAAGCTTATGACGAGGTGTTCCTCCTCTTTTAGGGGGAGGGAATTAATTTCGTGAGTATTGGGTATGCTATTTATGATGAGCGATATAGGTTGTTGGAATGTTTTTGTCCCATTCTGAGTTTCCACAAAAATCTTGCGAACTACCTTAGTAATAAATAGCCCTAATTTTCCTAATAGTAGGTAATGCAGCAAGCGGCTGATTTGAATGCAATGTTGGGATACGGAAGGGAAAGCACAGTTTTATCAGAATATCATCCCTAGAATTGCACTTTATGCAACTTACTGCTTTTGTGGTGAGCTTAGAGACTGATCTTTGTATGGAATTTAATATGCTAATAGACATAAGTAACTGTAATAACATTGACAGTGCCAGCTTAGAAATTAAAAAAGGTAAACTGAATATAAAATTTGCCCCAAACGGCACAGGCAAGAGTACTATAGCCAAAGCCTTAATCTCTAATAGTGATGCAGAAAAGCTCTCTGAGCTGATGCCCTTTAAACTAAGAACTGAAAATCCAGATAAGCTAAAGCCACAGGTGACAGTTACAGAAGAGTTGAACACGGTAATGTGTTTTAACGAAGATTATGTCAGTCAGTTTACATTCCAGTCAGATGAACTCTTAAGTAATAGCTTTGATATATTTATTCGCAATGAAGCATATATTGAGACTGAGAAAGAGATTGAAGATATTGTTAATAATATCAAAGTATTGTTCTTAGATAACATAGAATTAGACACGTTTATTGCAAACCTGAAGGAACTAGGAGCAGCTTTCAAGCTTACAAAAACCGGAATTTCAAAAGCCTCGACTGGTATGAAAGGTTTGTCTTCTGGAAATAAGATTGAACATATTCCTGCTGGTTTAGAAGTATATAAACCGTTTATTAGAAGCACTAGTAACGTAAACTGGATTGATTGGCAGACTAAGGGACAAAAAGAGTTTTCAGAAATATCAAATTGTTGCCCATTTTGCTCTAGCGACACTCAAGAAAAAAAAGAGCAGATAGAAAAAGTTGGGAAGGAATATGATAAAACAGTCATCAAAAACCTCGTTGGCATAATCGCTGTCATAGAAAAGCTAGGAGACTATCTTTCAAATGATACTAAAGAAAAGCTAGCGGTAATAACCTCTCTACCCGATGGTTTGGGTAAGGAGCACGAACAATTCTTAAGTGATATAAAAAACCAAATTGATAACCTTCTTGAAAAGCTTGAACTACTAAAAAAACTCAATGGATTCGATTTTAAACAAGGTGAAAAAGTTAACGAAAAGTTAAGTAATTACAAGTTAGATTTGCAATTTTTCGCCATTATCGACTCAAAAAAGACTCAAGTGGCAATTGCCTCAATTAATAATTCCATTGATAACGTCAGTAAACAGGCGGGTAAGCTTCAAGGTAAAATCAATATGCAGCGGGCAGGAATGCAAAAACTCATTAGTAAGCATCAAACAGATATAAACGACTTCTTGTCTTACGCTGGGTATAAGTATTCAGTCGAAATTTCTGGTGAGGATGACAAATCACAGTTAAAACTTCGACATATAGATTACAATGATTTTGTTAGTAGAGGTGATCAACACTTAAGTTTTGGTGAAAGGAATGCCTTCGCAATAGTCTTATTTATGTATGAATGTTTAGCTAAAAAACCAGACTTAATTGTATTGGATGATCCCATTTCATCTTTTGATAAAAATAAGAAGTACGCAATATTAGAGATGTTGTTCCGTAGGAAGTCAAAAGAATGCTTACAAGGTGACACTGTCCTGATGCTAACGCATGATGTTGAGCCAATTATCGATACTGTCAAAGCTGTTTCTGATCAGTTTAATAATACAGTAGGGGCATCTTTCTTAAAGTTCACTCAAGGGAAATTATACGAGCAATCAATAACAAAGGCTGATATCAAAACTTTTTCTCAGATCTGTAGTGGAGTCATAGATAAAGAGTGTGATGTCATCCTTAAGCTCATTTATCTTCGAAGACATTATGAAATCTTGGATGACAAAGAAGATGTTTATCAAGTGCTTTCGAACTTGTTCCATCTAAGAAAGGTTCCTGTTGATAAAAGGGAACCTATCGTTGGTGAAGAGTATCCTGAAATGGATGCACAGAAATTTGATTTAGGCTGCTCAACTATTGCAAGTAGAATCACTGATTTTGACTATGCTGTCACTTTGGAACGTTTGAAAAATCAAGCTTCTTTAAAAGAAATTTATAAGGGGTGTGGCAACGGTTATGAAAAGCTGCAAGTATTTAGGCTGTTTAATATGGATGTTAAAAACTCTGTCATACGTAAATTTATTAATGAGACTTACCATATTGAGAATGAGTACATCTGTCAGCTTGATCCCAGTGAGTTCGACCTCATACCTGAGTATGTCAGGATAGAATGCGATAAATATTTAGAAATAGAGTGAATTAAGGTTCTACCCCTCCCCTTGAAGGGGAGGGAATTTTGATATTCTGTCCTTCGCATCTTTATGGCTGACTGCATTTAAATACAAATACTCCCCCACCCTAAACTGCATCATTCATAAAGTGTTCACATTCAATCGCTACGTTAGCTCAATATCTTCGAGAGCTGTCATGTGAAACCACTTAAACGCTATCAATACGAACGCTATGCCGTGCTGTGCAACCTTGCTTATCCCAGAGTGTTTAGGCAGACACGTTACGGTTTTGACCCGAACGGTCAGCACATCATCCGTAACCAGTTTGGTAAAGTCATGATTCGAGTGCTGTGGAGTAAAAACCAAGAAGAGGCGGTGGTCGTCATCAAAGGTTCGCACAGTGTCGGTACTTTGCAATGTGGACACGCAGTTGCAAACACTTAGGATTGGATTACCGTATTCATGCGGGCTTTTACCATCTCCTGCATCAAGAGAGCCTGCCAACGCGCAACGAAGATAAACTCGGCTTATCGGTTTTACAGCGGCTGGAAGCCGTCGTTGTTCCTCTGATCGAGAGCGGCAAACGAATTGCCATCACTGGTCACTCTTCGGGTGGGGCTATTGGGTGTATCTTTGCTGACTACATCGAAAAGAAATACCCAAAATGCATCAAACGCATTGTGACATTCGGCCAACCCGCGATTGGTAATTGGCGTTTTCGTCAACGCTACGCGCTTAGTCACAAAACCTATCGTATCTGTTGTGACCTCGACATCGTCACCTTTATGCCACCCATTCCTTTAATTTATTGGCATGTGGGTAAATTGCTGTGGCTTTACAATGGGCGTATTTACGAAAACACACCAACGTTCATTCGATTAGGCAGGTCTTTATTGAGCTGGCTAGTTCGCCCCTTCTCTTATCACCTCATGAGTAAATACATCCGCAATAAAGATTTCTTCGATGAACGATAGAAGCTAGCACCGAACAAAAAACACGGTGACTTCAAATATTTTTCACACTAAACAATTATGGAAAATTAATTGTAATCAATTGAATTAAAATAATATTTATTATTAACCATGCAAATTCAATGGCAATTATTACGCAAAAATAGATTTGAACTCTAAACATTATCATGGCATTTTATATTTAACTAATCGTTCAATATAAAATAATCAGGATGAATTATGCCAAAGGTAGGGATGCCAGACATACGCAAACCTCAACTTGTTGCCGCAACAATGACAGTCATTGAGCGCGTTGGATTACATGGCGCAAGCATCGCTTTAATCAGCAAAGAAGCGGGGGTCTCGACAGGGATTATCAATCACTACTTTGGCGGCAAGCATGGATTATTGGAAGAGACAATGCGTGTTGTTTTACGTGAGCTTTCAACCACCATCACTCAGCATTTAAACCAACTCCCAAAAGAGGCTCATTACGAACGCATTAATGCCATCGTAACCGGCAATTTCAAAGGGTTCCAAGCGGAAAACCAAGTTGTTAAAACATGGTTAGCGTTTTGGGCTTACTCCATGCACGACGCACAGTTAAATCGCCTGCAATACGTCAATGAACAGCGTTTACTTTCTCATCTTAAGATTGAACTCAAGCCGCTGCTCCCATCAGAACAAGTCAACCTCGTGGCTCATGGCATCGCGTCACTGATTGATGGCATTTGGCTACGCGGAGCATTAAACCCCAAAGGGATAGACCCTGCTCAAGCACATTCCATCATTAACGATTACCTCAATAAACAATTAGCGTTTTATGCGCAATAACAACTCACTTCAGGCCTTAAAATGGAAATACAATCGCTTTATATCAACGGAACGCTCCGATCTGCGACTTCAGGAGAACGTTTCGATACCTACAACCCAGCAACAGGTGAAGTGATAGCAAGATTGCAGCACGCCAGTGCCAATGACGTTGAACAAGCTATCACCTCAGCCAAGCAAGGATTCGCGATATGGTCAAGAATGACCGCGACAGAACGCAGCCGTATTTTGCTAAAAGCAGTAAAAATACTTAGAGAACGAAACGATGAACTTGCTGTACTTGAAGTTCTCGATACCGGTAAGCCGATTCAAGAAGCCAATTGCGTTGATATTGCTACTGGCGCAGACGTCATTGAGTACTTTGCAAACTTAGCCCCATCGCTTCAAGGCGAGCAACAGCCGCTCAATGAACATCAGTTTTTTTATACTCGCCGCGAGCCATTAGGCATCTGCGCGGGCATTGGCGCATGGAATTATCCGATTCAAATCGCGATGTGGAAATCAGCGCCAGCACTGGCTGCCGGCAATGTGATGATTTTCAAGCCCTCAGAGGAAACGCCATTAAGCGCATTAAAACTGGCAGAGATCTTCAGTGAAGCCGGAGTGCCAGACGGCGTCTTTAACGTGGTTCAAGGTGATTACCGCGTAGGTCAAATGCTGACGGCCCACCCAGATATTGCCAAAGTCTCTTTTACCGGTGAATCGGGTACCGGGAAAACCGTGATGGCAGACAGCGCTCGCAGCTTGAAGTCTGTCACTATGGAATTGGGCGGAAAGTCACCGCTCATTATTTTTGATGATGCCAAGCTTGATCAAGCCGTTTCCGCTGCCATGGTGGCAAACTTTTATACCCAAGGTGAAGTGTGTACCCATGGGACACGCGTTTTCGTGCACGACAGCCTCTACGATGCGTTTGTCGCTCAGCTTAAGCTGCGTACTGAACAATTAGTGATTGGCGATCCTATGAATATCAACACCCAGATTGGCGCGTTAATTTCCAAACCTCATTTAAACAAAGTGCTCACAGCGATTGAGCAAGCCAAAGCTAGCCAAGCAACTTTACTCACTGGCGGTTATCAAGTTACCGATAACGACCTAGATAAGGGCAACTTTGTTGCACCAACTGTTTTCATTGATTGCACTGATGACATGCCTCACGTGCAGCAAGAAATCTTTGGCCCTGTGATGTCAGTGCTTAAGTTTAGCGATGAAGACGAAGTGATCGCGCGCGCGAATGACACACAATATGGTTTAGCGGCAGGAGTGTTCACACAGAACCTTTCTCGTGCACACCGAGTAATTCACCAACTTCAAGCCGGGATCTGCTGGATAAATACCTGGGGAGACTCTCCAGCAGAAATGCCTGTCGGTGGTTATAAGCATTCTGGGATTGGCCGTGAAAATGGCATAGAAACCCTGAAGCACTATACCCAAACCAAAAGCATTTTAGTGGAGCTAGATGATTTTGCTAGCCCATATGCTTAATCGTCAAAGGAGCCTTCTATGTTAAATCACTTTGATTACATTATCGTCGGTGCGGGCTCAGCAGGTTGTGTTCTTGCCGATCGCTTAACCGAGTCTGGCGAGCATCAAGTTTTACTGCTCGAAGCTGGCGGAAGCGATAAAAGCATTTTTATTCAAATGCCAACCGCCCTTTCTTACCCGATGAACAGCGAAAAATACGCATGGCAATTTGAAACCGAATCAGAGCCCGATCTTGACGGGCGTCAGTTACATTGCCCACGGGGAAAAGTACTCGGTGGCAGCTCGTCTATTAATGGCATGGTATATGTTCGTGGTCACGCTTGCGATTTTGATGAATGGGAATCACTGGGCGCTAAAGGTTGGAATTATCAAAATTGTTTACCCTATTTTCGCCGCGCTGAATCTTGGATAGGTGGCGAGAACGCTTATCGTGGCGGCAATGGGCCCGTCGGTACTTGTAACGGTAACGACATGCAATTGAACCCACTTTATCAAGCCTTCATCGATGCGGGCAAAGAAGCCGGTTATCCAGAAACTGACGATTACAATGCTTATCAGCAGGAAGGTTTCGGGCCAATGCATATGACGGTAGATTCTGGAGTTCGCGCCTCAACGTCCAATGCCTATTTACGCCGCGCGATGAAGCGCCCGAACCTCACCGTAAAGACAGGAATTGTGACACATAAAATCTTGATTGAAGAGCAAAAGGCCATCGGCGTTGAGTTTGAAAAATCAGGCAAGATCCAACAAGCGTTTTGCTTGCGAGAAGTGATCTCAAGTGCTGGTTCTATTGGCTCTCCTCAACTTTTGCAACTTTCGGGTATTGGCCCTAAAGCGCTGATTGAACAAGTTGGTGTGAAACTGGAGCAAGACCTGCCTGGCGTGGGTCAAAACCTGCAAGATCACTTAGAGATCTATTTTCAATACCATTGTAAACAACCGATCACACTAAACAGTAAACTCGGTTTAATCAGCAAAGGGCTTATCGGCACTGAATGGATCTTAACTCGTAAAGGATTAGGGGCAACCAACCACTTCGAGTCGTGCGCGTTTATTCGCTCTCGCGCAGGGCTCAAATGGCCAAATATTCAATACCACTTTTTACCTGCTGCGATGCGGTACGACGGCCAAGCGGCCTTTGATGGTCACGGCTTCCAAGTTCATGTGGGGCCCAATAAGCCAGAAAGCCGAGGACAAGTACAAATTGTCTCTCGCGATCCAACGGTTTCACCCTCTATCGCATTTAATTACCTATCAACCGAACAAGATCGCCAAGATTGGCGCGATTGCATTCGTCTCACCCGCGAAATTCTAGCGCAACCAGCATTGGATAGTTATCGGGGCGAAGAAATTCAACCGGGTGAAGAGATCCAAAACGATGACGATATTGATTCATGGGTCAAACAGAATGTGGAAAGCGCTTATCACCCCTCTTGCAGCTGCAAAATGGGCGCAGATGACGACCCAATGGCCGTGGTGAATGAACAATGCCAAGTGCGCGGAATTCAAGCTTTACGCGTGGTGGATTCCTCGATATTCCCAAGCATTCCCAACGGGAACCTGAATGCGCCAACCATCATGGTCGCAGAGCGCGCCGCCGATCTTATTTTAGGCAAACCGCTATTAGCCAGTACTGAAGCTCCAGTATGGATTGCACCAGACTGGCAAACCAAACAAAGAATAAAACCACCAATGAGAAAGCCGGACGCTTACTCATAAAATTTATAAAGTCAGTCAAAAATACAAGGAAATAACATGTCTATTACTAAAAAAACCGTGCTCACACTTGCAATGACGACTCTGCTCAGCGCCAATGCTTACGCTAATCAGTGCGATACCGTGCGCTTTGCTGATGTAGGTTGGACAGATATCACCGCCACGACGGCAATAACCACAGAGTTGCTCAAAGGGTTAGGCTATCAGACAAAAATCGATTTGCTCTCAGTACCCGTGACCTACTCATCTATGGCGAACGGTGACATTGATGTATTCCTCGGTAACTGGATGCCAACCATGGAAGGCGATATTGCCAAATACCGTGAAGCTGGAACGGTTGAAACTCTGCGCGCTAACTTGGAAGGAGCAAAATACACACTCGCTGTGCCTAAGTACGTTTATGATGCCGGTGTCCAATCGTTTGCTGATATCGCTCAATTTTCAGATAAATTTCGCGGCAAAATCTATGGTATTGAACCGGGCAATGACGGTAATCGCTTGATCCAATCGATGGTTGATGAAAACGCTTTTGAGCTGAAAGATTTTAGCGTTGTTGAGTCAAGTGAAGCGGGCATGGTGTCACAAGTGGCACGCTCGGTACGTCGTAATCAGTGGATTGTGTTTCTAGGTTGGGCTCCGCACCCAATGAACAGCAATGTTGAAATGGAATACCTTGATGGCGGTGACGATTACTTTGGCCCAAACTACGGTGGTGCAAATGTCTACACCAATGTGCGTCAAAACTACCTAGCACAATGCCCAAATGTCGGTAATTTATTAAAAAACCTATCCTTCTCGCTTGAAATGGAAAACCAACTGATGGAATCCATTCTCAACCAAGGCGTGTTACCAGAACAAGCCGCTCGCCAATGGTTAGCCAAACATCCAGAAAGTATTGTTCCATGGCTAAAGAATGTAAAAACCAAAGCTGGAACACCTGCACAACAAGCTATCAGCAACTATTTAGCGCCATTTAAAGCATAAATTAATTTAAAGGAGGAGGTGAGCATTTCACCTTCCAAAAGGCTATACCGTGAATTTTATTACAGAGAACAAAATCCCCTTAGGTCGTTGGATGGAAAGTGGCGTTGACTGGCTGACCATCCATGCAGCCACATTTTTTGATACTGTTTCCTACTTACTTGAGACCATCATTTTATCTTTAGTTGATGTGTTTAAATGGATGCCCCCTGCCGTGCCGATTTTAGTCACCGCAGCCATTGCATGGTATCTACATCGTCAGATTTCATTGGTGGTATTTGTTATTGCTGCCCTACTGCTTATTCTAAACCTTGGCTACTGGCAAGAAATGCTGGAAACCTTTGTCTTGGTGTTTGCCGCGACAACGATTTCCGTATTAATTGGCGTACCATTGGGCATTATCGCCGCGCATCGACCATGGCTTTATACTCTGATGCGCCCAATTCTTGACTTAATGCAAACGGTACCAACCTTTGTTTACCTCATTCCAACGCTAGTTCTGTTCGGTTTGGGTATTGTTCCGGGGCTCATTTCGACCATTATCTTTGCCATCGCCGCCCCCATTCGCCTCACCTATCTTGGGATTACTAAAGTACCGGAAGAGTTAGTTGAAGCGGGTAAAGCATTCGGCTCTAGTCGTATGAACTTACTGCTCAAAGTGGAGTTGCCAGCAGCGCTACCCAGCATAATGGCAGGGATCACTCAGTGCATTATGTTATCACTCTCAATGGTTGTGATTGCCGCCTTAGTTGGTGCTGACGGCCTTGGCAAACCCGTGATTCGTGCACTCAACACCGTCAATATTTCTCAAGGTTTTGAAGCTGGTTTAGCCATCGTTTTAGTCGCCATCATTCTTGATCGTTTATGCAAAACCCCACATCAAAATAATAAGGACGCATAATCATGGATGCAATTACCATTAAAAACCTCGATGTTATCTTTGGTCAGAACCCAAATGAAGCACTGCAACGACTCGACGCGGGTGAATCTCGCCAAGAGATTATCGATGCCTGTGGTCAAGTCGTAGGGGTAGACAATGTCAGCCTTACTGTTAAAGAAGGCGAAATTTGCGTCTTGATGGGACTGTCTGGTTCAGGGAAATCGAGCTTGCTACGCGCGGTGAATGGCTTGAATACCATCAGCCGGGGATCATTAGAATTAAAAGATGGCAAACGCTTTGTTGACCTTGCCAGCTGTGATAAAGCAACGCTTCAGCATTTAAGAACAAATCGTGTCTCGATGGTGTTTCAAAAGTTTGCCCTTATGCCTTGGTTATCGGTTTTAGATAACGTGGCGTTTGGCTTAGAAATGCAAGGAATGAGTAAGAAAAAACGCCACCAACATGCTCGTGCTCAGCTCTCGATGGTTGGCCTTGCTGAATGGGAAGATAAATTCCCCCACGAACTTTCTGGCGGCATGCAGCAACGTGTCGGTTTAGCACGTGCTTTTGCAATGGACAGTGACATCCTGTTAATGGATGAACCGTTCTCAGCACTTGATCCGCTGATTCGTGCGCAACTGCAAGATGAGTTATTAGAGCTACAAAGCAAACTCAACAAGACGATCTTATTTGTTAGCCACGATTTAGATGAAGCACTAAAAATAGGTAATAACATCGCGATTATGGAGTCAGGTAAGCTGATTCAACACGGTAAGCCTGAAGAAATAGTCCTTACTCCCAAAACGGACTACGTCAAAGAGTTCGTGGCACACACTAACCCTCTTAACGTACTGAAAGGACGTTCGTTAATGCAGCCCATCGAACAGTTAAAGCAACAAGACGAACGTTGGCAGGTCTGCAAAAAACAGGATATTTGGGTCGCACAACATGATAAAACTCTGACACTATATGGAGCAACGTCGACCGCTCTTATCAACTGGGATACCCAAGTCAGCGATATGTCGAACATTGATTCATCGATGATGATCATTACAACACCTGATATTGATATGCGTAGCGCGATTGAGTTGAAACATCGAACTCAAAATCCGATTCTTCTGATGGAAAATAATCAGCTCGTCGGCGTCTTAAGCGACCAAGAAATTTACAGTGCCCTATTGGGAAATTATCAAACCGAAAAGGCGGCTTAACACTCACCTCTGTGCATTGCTGTCAATGTCATAGTTAACGCCATCATACCGATGGCGTTATTTTCTAAGCAGGCTGTTGATTCTTAATCACATAGATCAAAAAAAGACGCTAAAAAGCGTCTTTTTTTGTTTTTGGAGGCGCGACCCGGAGTCGAACCGAGGTCCACGGATTTGCAATCCGCTGCATAACCAGTCTGCCATCGCGCCTTTAATTTTTTGTTGCTCTTAATGAGCAAAGAATAGATGGTGCCCCGGGCCGGACTTGAACCGGCACGACTCGAAAGTCGAGGGATTTTAAATCCCTTGTGTCTACCAATTTCACCACCAGGGCACGCAATTCTGGATTGCGATGCCGTCAACTGAATCAGTTACACACCATCGAAAATTTTTTGAAGTACATTCGCTAGCTTTGTTATTAATAACATTTGGTTATTAACAACATTTGTTATTAAACATTGCTTTGCAGCTTCTAATAACTTTGCTCATCTTGCTGAGCAACTAACTCCTGACATTGTTCTTTTGGGCTTTTCCGTGAGAACGAGGCGTACTTTAACGGATTAAGAAAATGAGTCAACAATAAATTTTCCACTTATGAATCAAGTGACTAAGAATCGACCCGCAAAGGATAGAAGGCGAACAATTAGAGCAACAATCCATCAGTTTTTATCAAGTGATCGTTACCATTTTTTCATCAGTCGCCCGACGAGATTAGGATGGTATGCCCAGCAGTGATCAAACATCGCCATCAACTGTGGATTACCATAGCGAGACAAACTCACCGCATGGAAACGATTTTTTTGATGTTTTAAGGTCGCGATTTTTTCTAGCAGAGCTTCCGGCGGTTTAGGTGCGATGAAATCCGACAATACGACCAAATCTGCATTACGGTATTTGTCACTGTTCATCAGTTCAACCGATTGTTCTAGCACAGGGTCTAAATCCGTTCCGCCGTGAAATGAATAACTTAAAAAATCACTCGCTTCACGCAAGCCATCTTGCTTGGTCAGCTCATAGGTAATTTGCTGAGTAGAAAACAGCATCACGTAGCACTCGCGCCTCTCAGCAAGCGCGATCTGCATCAGAGCATAAGCCATCGCTTTTGCACACTGTTCTGGGAAACCACTCATGGAACCAGAAGCGTCCACACATACGATGAACGGCCCTTTTTCAATCTCAAACTGTTTGTGTTCTGGTTGGTACGCTTTGACTTTACGCAAGGTGCGA
This sequence comes from Vibrio sp. V12_P9A6T4, assembly GCF_963874835.1. Lineage (NCBI taxonomy): Bacteria > Pseudomonadati > Pseudomonadota > Gammaproteobacteria > Vibrionales > Vibrionaceae > Vibrio > Vibrio sp. V12_P9A6T4. The sequence continues at coordinate 11,834 of NZ_CAWNJO010000042.1, forward strand.
GACTTGCCTTGCATGCGATAGTTCATCAAGCGCTTATCCACTAAATGCTTGTAGAAAACCACCTCAAGTTCAGGATAGGCAAGAAACATGGTTTCGTTGGGCAGTAGCTTGTTCAGATCATCACTTTCGTGGATGCCGACGATGTCATCCGTCGCTTCGTCCGATTTCTCCTCCACCATTTGCAGCGCTTCGGCTGGAGTGCGGTTGAGATCCGGGTCATCTACTTCGCCAGCCATGCGCCCAAGCTGTTCCGCAATCTCTTGCAATCCTTTGTTCTTTTTCAAAAATTCCGCATGGCGTTTCATGACACTAATGTCTGTTTTACTGAGCTTCGCCGATGCCATATCCCACAAGCGACCGACGCTGCTTTCATCACCCGATTCCGTGACTTTATCCATGTTTTTCATGGTTTCCATACGCTGGTACAAATCGGCCAACACTTTTTCTTTGTTACTTTCAAGTTCGTTGATTTGCGCTTGTTTAATCGCATGGCAAAGGCTTTGATACCATTGGTCACAAAAGAAATGAGGGAACATGGGGTTATGCAACCCCTTGTTTTTTTCGATTAAACGACGTGCTTGGAGATAAAATGCTGAGTGCCATTCCAACTGTTTGATTATCTCGTTAATCCGGGTAAAGAAGGTCTCTTCATCCCAGTGAATTACTTCTTGGTATAATGTCAGCTCTTGTTGAAAACGCTCAGTTTCACACACTTTTGTAATGCGTTTTTTGACACTACCACGCCACTTAGTTAGGTGATTTTTAACTGAATTCGCCACGCCGCGGTTTTCAGCCATCATCATCACTTGCGAGCGCGCAAGCAAATCATTCACTGCCGTATCAATGATGCCCGAATCGGCAATCATTAACGCTAAATTTAAACCATCGGCACCAAGCATCTTCTCTCCTTACGCAAAAAACTGGTTTAGGTTTTTAAAACGAAGCACCGTTTTTTCGCATTCGGTATGAGTCGATTCAAGTAATTGCTGCAGATGCTGCAGCGTCGCTTCCATAGCGGTGGGCAGCTCCGGATCAATGAAGTTATGCGGCAAAGCGCCGTGAAACTTAGAACGTACTTTACGCAAATGGTGTTCGGCATGTTGCAACTGTGCAACGGCTTGATCCGCTTTCGTAAGCCACTCTTGATAAAGACTTTCGTCTAAACCTTGCTCAGTCACCAAACTCACCAACACCGAGCGATTAGCAATATCTTTCAGAACGAGGTTATTACCAGCATCTAAATCAAACCTTAAACGGCACAAATTGGTATTTTGATTCACATAACCATACACATCGCCATGCCCCTCTTTGATCGTTCTTTCAAGCTCGCTTTTAGGCACATAAACCCAGCGGCTATCGCCTTTTTCGGCCTCAGAGACGGACATATTGCTTTGCAGCAATACCAATTTGACCAAGTCATGAGCGGTGCCTACCTGATAGGTTTTTGCCGATTTGGTATCAAACTGATGCACTTGCTTTTTAATCAAACCGGATGATGTTTCCAACGAGAGCAACATGCCAAATTCAGACTCTAGCTCTTCTTGAATCTCAGCCAGCTCTTCACGACACACTACGATTTGATGTTCAACTTCTTGTTGGTCAAAAGCATGTTTCAACGCAAAGTCGCGGATAACGCGGCGCACAATATCGCGAGAATCGGGGCTATTCCAAAGACAATCTTGCAGCAGCAGTAAATCAAGCGGGTTGATTGAGTCGCGGCCATTAAAAAACGCACTCGCTTTGAGCAACTTCACCGCTTTTTTCCAACGGCGGTCTGAAACGTACATATCAATACTTGCCGCAGCGGGCTGGTTTTCAACGGCATGCTCTAGCATGTTTTTCAGCTCAAATAACTTTTCAAACACGTCATCTGTCAACAGTAAATCGTCAAGTTGTCGCTGCCATGAGTGGTACTCTTCATCGGTAATCGCAAGCCCTTCAGGGATGCGCGCTTCTTGTGGCGTACCGACGGTCAGCATCGATTTAAAATTCTGCTTATTTTGAATACGGTTGACAAACACACGCACTAACATGCGATCGTATAAGGCGTCTAAACCACTCTCTTCATCCGGTAATTCATTCGATGCCGAAACCAGAAGACGCATTGGTACACGTTCAATATCGCTGCCATTTTTGAAGGTCTTTTCATTCACTACCGTTAATAAGGTATTCAAAATGGCGGGGCCTGCTTTCCAAATTTCATCAAGAAAAACCACTTGTGCGGTAGGAAGATAGCCTTTGGTTAGGCGAACATAGCGCCCATTATCTTTTAATTCTTGAATGCTTAATGGACCAAATACCTCTTCTGGTGTTGAGAAACGCGTCATGAGGTATTCAAAATAACTGCTGTTATCGAAGGCTTGGATCAGACGTTTCGCAATCAAACTTTTTGCAATACCAGGAGGGCCGAGTAGGAAAACACTTTCCCCCGCTAAAGCAGCCAGTAGACAAAGTTTGATGGTGTCTTCACGCTCATAAACACCATCCGATAAAGCCTTAGCAAGCTTATTTATGCGCTCTGAAAGTAGCGCTTTTTGCGCATGAGATGCAGGAGTAAAATTGATCACTTAAGCGCTCCAAATGGTTTGTATACATAACTTTATACGACTGTTATTGTTTTGTTACAAATAGATTTTAGTATAAGCGCCCACTTATAGCAGATCTCTTTTCTGTGAAATTCTTCGAAATCAATGTTTGCATATATGAGACTGACATCACTGATTGTGCAAGCAATATTGATACTTAGGTTATCGTTTTACTTTGTCTTAGCCACAGATTCTCGGTAAGGTTGAACCCTTATCACCATATCAGTCATTGGCTAGCCACAATTAAAGAAGAGTTTGCATGAGCAAAACCATACATACATGGAAAACCATTTCATTAGTGCAAGAGGATGTCACCCTTCCTACAGGCAAAAGCATTGAGCACACCACCATCGTCCATCCGGGCGCGGCCGTGATTTTGCCGATCACAGAACAAGGCGATATTATTCTGATTAATCAGTTTCGCCCCTCACTCAAAAAGTGGTTGTTAGAGCTCCCAGCAGGCACTTTAGAAAAGGGGGAGCTTCCAGCCGAATGCGCGCACCGTGAGCTTGAAGAAGAGACAGGATACAGCGCAAGTGAGCTGATCACTTTAGGGCAAGTCACACCATTAGCTGGATTTTGTGACGAAATACAGCACCTGTTTGTCGCTAAACAGTTAAGCAAAACTGCACGATTATCATGCGACGATGATGAAGTCATTGAGGTGGTGACGCTTTCGATCCAGGAATTGGAGCAAAAAATCATCACTGGGCAAATCACAGATTCAAAAACCATTGCCTGCCTAAGTAAGGCGAAGCTGTGTGGCTATCTATAAAATACTTAGCTATCGATAAAGTGCTTAGTTATCAATAAAGCACAAGCACAAGCACAAGCACAAGCACAAGCACAAGCACAAGCACAGATAAGCATTGAAGTGAAAATGCTTCTAGCAAAAATAGAAAAACGCATGAGGAGATTATATGGATTTTCGATCAGATACCGTTACTAAACCCACCGCCGCGATGCGTGAAGCAATGGCTAATGCCGACGTGGGTGATGATGTGTATGGCGATGACCCAACCGTCAACGCCTTAGAAGAGTGGGCCGCGCAGCGACACGGTTTTGAAGCGGCGCTATTTACCACGTCAGGCACACAAGCCAACCTGCTGGGTTTAATGTCACATTGTGAGCGTGGTGATGAGTACCTGTGTGGCCAACAAGCGCACAACTACAAATATGAAGCGGGTGGCGCCGCGGTTCTTGGCTCTATTCAGCCACAGCCAATCGAAAATAACCCTGATGGCACGTTAGACTTCGATAAACTGCGCGCGGCCATTAAACCTGATGATGCCCACTTTGCTCGCACTCGATTACTTAGCCTTGAAAACACCATCAATGGCAAAGTTCTACCACTCGCCTATTTAGCGCAAGCGCGAACGTTTGTTGATCAACACCATTTGGCACTGCATTTAGATGGCGCGCGCGTATACAACGCCGCTGTAGCACTGGATGTGGATGTTAAAGAGATTGCGCAATACTTTGACTCAATGACGGTCTGTTTATCTAAAGGGCTTTCCGCTCCTATCGGCTCGCTGCTGTTGGGTTCAAAAACCTACATTGCCAAGGCTCGACGTTTAAGAAAAATGCTCGGTGGCGGCATGCGTCAAGCAGGCATTTTGGCCGCAGCAGGCCATCTTGCATTGACTGAACAAGTCACTCAGCTGAAGACTGATCACGACAATGCCCAATATTTAGCGCGCAAATTAGCGGACTTAAACGGGTTTTCCGTCAATCCAGATTTAGTGCAAACCAACATCGTATTTGCCAAATTAGCCGACTCTATCGATATCCATACAATTACCAATCAGTTGGCGCAAGATGGAATAAAAGTTTCGCCAGGCAATCCGGTACGTTTTGTGACCCATAAAGACGTCTCACGCGATGATATTGATTTTCTAATCAGCAAACTCTCCCTTTATCTCCGATCCAATTAACATTGTGCAGTCATAACCTTATCATCGGCTATGACTGCCAAAGCGTTTTTTCCGTGAAACTACCTCTCAAATCTGGTACAACTGCGCTCGTTAAAAAATGAGACGAGTTAAAAAATGACCAAAAGACAAGGCCGCCGAAGTGCCACTGATGCCCAAAAAACCAAAAGAGACATTCTAGTGGTCGCTGCGGATCTGTTTTGCGAGCTAGGTTATGCACGAGTGTCATTACGAACGATCAGCGAAAAAGCTGGGGTTTCGCACAGTTTGCTGCGTCATCATTTCGGTAGTAAAGAGCAAATATGGCGCAGTATCAGCGATGGTCTCCATCTTTATATGGAGAATTATTTACGTCATATATTGAAAGAGATCCCAGCCAACACCCCCGCCAACGTGCAGTTGTATTTGTTCATTGTACGGCTGCTCGCGCATATGCTGACCGTCAAACAGCCGATTCAACTGATCGCCGATGCGGTAAGGCAAGAAGATGCTCTTTTTGATTATTTTATCGACAGTGCAGGTGAAATTGAGCAGCTCGTCGAACAACTTGCCGAGCAATACAACCGTGAATTTTCAGCCACACCAATAAAGGTGTGGGAGATAAAATGGCAGATGATCATGTACGCGCACGGCGCGGCGAGCCTCACGCCATTTTTAAAAGAAACATGGTCAGATGAAACTCAAGATGTGAACCAATGCTTACTAAAACATTGGCAACTCTTTAATGACTTGATGATCGCCAAGTTCCATATCGACGAAGCTCAGACGCTCTGTCCGAACTCCATCAATGAGTTGCTGTATGATATTGAATGTGACTGGGCCAGATAAAGCGGGCGCTTTATCGCTTACCTCTACCTGCATGGATGTTTAGTTTTGCTTTCATCTTTCTTTTTTCCGCTGAACGGCTAGGTTTACGGCTGCTACGCTCAGCCGGTAAGGCTTCCAACAAACTCGGCTCAAACCCTTTTAACCACTCTTGTGGCAGGCGTTGATTGAGTAAGGCCTCTATCGCTTCAAGCAGATACTCTTCATCTCGGCTCATCAAAGAGACCGCGAAGCCCGTTAGCCCGGCCCGACCTGTGCGACCAATACGGTGCACGTAATCTTCCGCTTTATAGGGCATGTCGTAGTTAACCACTTGCTCAAGTTGCTGAATGTCAATGCCACGAGCTGCAACATCGGTAGCGATCAACGCTCTAACTTTACCTGATTTAAAATCATCCAATGCTTTTTGGCGCGCCCCTTGGCTTTTATCGCCATTGATCGAGGCCGCTTTGATGCCGTCCAATTTCAGTTCTTTGGCTAGCTCATCGCTGCCTTGTTTGGTTTTGGTAAATACCAAGACTTGCTGCCAATTACGTGAACCAATTAGATAAGCTAATAACTCGCTTTTACGTTTTTTATCCACTGGATAAACGATCTGTTTTACAGTATCAGCGGTCGCATTGGCTGGTGAAATTTGCACGCCGACAGGGTCACGCATCATTTTGTGTGCTAATGCTTTGATTTTGTCATCAAAGGTGGCCGAGAAAAACAGCGTTTGGCGTTCATCATTCATGCGTTTCAAAATACGTTGGATATCAGGCAAAAAACCCATATCGAGCATGCGATCGGCTTCATCCAGCACCAACACTTCGGTTTGCGTCAGGATAATGTTGCGCACAAACAGATGGTCAATTAACCGCCCAGGCGTCGCAATTAAAATATCCGCACCACCACGTAAATTACGTGTTTGCACTTGCATGCTGGTTCCACCATACGCGGTGACAATCTTCAATGTAGTGCTTTGTGCATAAGCACTTAAGCTATCAAACACTTGTTGAGCCAGCTCACGAGTCGGAACCAAAACAAGCGCGCGCACAACTTTACTATTGGCTTCTCGCTCGGCTTGGTTATCAAGAAAACGTTGCAAAATAGGTAAACCGAAAGCTGCCGTTTTGCCGGTACCCGTTTGCGCCCCAGCCATGACATCTTTACCAGCCAAAACATGCGGGATAGCTTGAGATTGAACATCCGTCGGTTGTTCAAAACCTAAAGATTGCAGAGCGCTAACTAATGTGGTTGAAAGTCCTAAACGTTGGAATGGGTGCACAGTATCAGACATTGCAGCTTACCTATTGGAAATCAGGGCGCGGATTGTAACAAAGCGCAAGGTAATCGCCTATTCAAAATCAGCGGAAATTAATAGTGTTAGGGAATTGATACACGAGGGGGAATGTAAGGAGCATAGCCAGCATAGGCTGCTGGCTGGTACTATTCTGCGCTCTGTTCAGAGCATTCATGAGATACAGAGTCATAATCGGATAAATCAAATCCGATCTCCATGGCGTCGAGCCACTCTAAGCACTCATCGTTTTTATATTGGTCACTCATTAATCGACCTCCTTTGATATTGACTGAGACGGGATTATCACGTCGCAAGATCCTTTTTAAATGATTTATATGACAGTTTTTTGAAAGCGAATGGTCAAATTAATCATCACCACAATATCTATCACAGCGAAACGATTTCGACCACTCTTATTTAGCCGCCACCTTGCCATGTAAACAAAAAAATACGATCGTGGATTTTTATTTTTACAAATCTGTTGAAAATGAACTCGAAGTTCTACAATATAGCCCAAAATGAGTGGATTAATGGTCAACACCCCGTTGTATTCATATATATCACTCCCTGAAACACAACATAACGTATAAAGAACTTTACACCATGACTCAATCAAAGATTTTCGGCAGTACTTTGATCATCGCAGGGACCACTATCGGTGCAGGCATGCTAGCTCTACCGCTCGCTTCTGCAGGTATCGGCTTTGGCACATCATTACTGATTATGATCGCCCTCTGGGCATTAATGGCTTTCACTGCATTGTTAATGGTTGAAATCCATCAATATGCAGACAAAGACGCCACCTTACATACATTGGCTAAACAGATCTTAGGGCAAAAAGGAAAATGGGTAGCGAGCTTTGCTATGCTATTTTTGTTCTATTCGCTTTGTGCAGCTTACATTGCCGGTGGCGGCGCACAATTCACTCATCGCCTGACAGAGTTTGCTGGCATTGAGATCAGCAATCCGCTAGGCACCTTGCTTTTTACTTTACTGGTTGCACTTGTGGTGACGATCGGCACCAGCACGGTTGATAAAGTGAACCGCCTGCTGTTTGCCGGTAAAATGGTCGCGATGATTATAGTGCTCTCATTTCTTGCACCTAATGTTTCTCAGTCATACTTGCTTAGTATGCCACTTGAGCAAGGCTTAATCGTTGCTGCAATTCCCGTCATTTTCACCTCATTCGGTTTCCATGGCAGTATTCCGGCGATTGTGAATTACTTAGATGGCGACACCCCTTCGCTGCGCAAAGCCATCTTAATTGGTTCTGCTATCCCGTTGATTATTTACATTTTTTGGCAGATCGTCACGTTAGGTGTCGTTAGCCAACCTCAGCTGGTTGAGAATTCCGGCCTGAGTGCACTAATTGTGACATTAGGGCAAACCGTTCATCAATCCAATTTAAGCAGCATTATTGGCGTGTTTGCCGACCTTGCACTTTTAACGTCATTCTTAGGCGTAAGCTTGGGCTTGTTTGAATTCATGGGCGATACGATTAAGAAAAAGAACATTCCATTGCACCGTATGGCTGCCTCCGTCATCACCTATCTGCCACCATTAGTCTTTGCGCTATTTTACCCTCAAGGCTTTATTATGGCGCTCGGTTACGCAGCTATTGCGTTGACTATTTTGGCCATATTCTTACCGATTGTGATGGTGATTAAAGTGCGTTCAAACCAAATATTCCAACCGCAGGGTGGAACACAATATCAAGTCAGAGGCGGTAAACTGGCTCTGACCATGACAGCAACCATTGGTTTGATGATCGTCACTTCGCAAATCTTTATTAGCCTTGGTGTACTACCCGCTCTGGGTTAATCAATTAAAGTTAAAAGTGGGGAGAGTAATATTACTCTCCCCACTTTTTTTAACCTAAAATAAGATCAAAGTCTCAATCTTGATATTTAAGTCAACATTCATTTCATAAAATTCTGCACGAACACACACATTTAGCCTTAGTATATTTATAAAATTTACTATTACTTTTTTGCATATCGGAGCAGCAATGAAAGAAGTTCAGTTCAGGACGATTGACCGCGTGTTCATTAAAATGTCAATTAATGACAAGATGTGGGTGATCTTCGCTTTATTCCTCACCGCTTTAAGCTTTGTCGCAGGAAATCGCTATGTTGATTCACTGGCCCAGATAGAAGCGCAATCGAAGTTGGCCGTTGAGTACAAACTGCAAGGTCTGCTTGCCAGCGGCGCAGATCCACAAACCCTTTCAGCGGTTGAAACTCGCCATTCTTTAGCCGCAACTAGTTATCAAAAAGGGGTGATTACCGCCACAGCAAAACACAGCGATGGCAAAGTTTACGCACTGACAGAGAATCTCTCTTATCTTGAAAAAGACGCTCAGCGATGGGCACTCTCGACTTTTCTGTTGAGCTATTTGTGGGCAATCCCTTTTGCTATTTTCCTCTATTGGGTCGCTACTTTTATTGGCGGTGCATTGTGGGTGCTATACACAACAACCTTGAAAATTTCAAAAGGTGATTTAACTTCACGATTAGGTTTTCATCCCGGTCGAGATGAGTTTGGCACCATTGGCTGCGCGCTCGATAACGCCATGGATACCTTGACCGAACTGGTAGTTTCAGTAAAACAAAACGCCACCACTCTCGGTGAGACATCCAGCTCTTTTGCCCATGAGATGAAAGAGAGCGAGCAACAAATCAGTAGCCAGCTTCATTGGATTCCGTCGCCACGGCCATGGAAGAGATGACGGCCTCGGCGCAAGAAGTCTCCACAATTTCCCAACAAGCCAATCAGCAAGCCGATCAAGATTCAAAACAAGCGGAAGAGAGCTCACAACTAGTTCAGCAAGCGATTAATGAAATTTCCCAGTTGTCAAAGTTCATTGAACAAGCCTCTCATTCGGTGTCTACATTGAATGAAAATACAGCGCAGATTAATGATGTGATCACCACCATCAATGCCATTTCGCAACAGACGAACTTATTGGCACTGAACGCTGCAATAGAAGCGGCACGTGCTGGTGAACAAGGGCGCGGTTTTGCCGTGGTAGCTGATGAAGTTCGCACCTTAGCTAGCCGCACGCAAGCGGCTACTGTTGAAATTCAATCCATGATTGAGAAGCTGCAAACCGAAAGTCAAGATATCGCACGCATTACTGAGCAAACGGTTAGTCAAGCTCAAACCAGTAGTGATTTAGTCGCTAACATCGGCAATAACGTCAATCAAATTGCTGAATCAGCAAAAATGATCAATGACATGAGTATTCAAATTTCAACTTCAGCCGAAGAGCAAAGCGCCGTTGCTAATGATATTGCTGCTGAGCTGAGTGATATTCGTACACAATCCAATGCGATTCGCAGTGTTGCGCAAACCTCATCGCAAGGTGTCGCTAGCCTTGCAAACGCTTCGCGCAACCTTGGTGAAATTTTAAGCCGTTATCGGACTAACTGATCATTGGATTGCTTGAGTAATCAAGTCAGATCAAAATAGCCAGTCATTTGACTGGCTATTTATTTCATTCATCGCAGAGAAGTTGAAGCAAGAGCTTAAGACTCAGGATAACCTTGTGGATTATTTGACTGCCAACGCCACGTATCTTGTGTCATCGCTTCTAGGCTGCGAGTCGCTTTCCAACCTAGATCCGCCATCGCTTTGCTTGGATCTGCCCAACACTCCGCAATATCACCAGCGCGGCGTTCGACCAATTGGTACGGCACGCTTTTACCTGACGCTTGTTCAAACGCTTTCACCATCTCTAGTACACTGTAGCCATTTCCTGTGCCTAGGTTATAAATGTGCAAGCCTGCTTGTTGGCCTACTTTTTCCAGCGCAGCAATATGACCATCGGCTAGGTCCATTACGTGAATATAATCGCGAACCCCTGTGCCGTCTTTAGTTGGGTAATCACTGCCAAAAACAGAGAGAAATGCTCTTCGACCCACGGCCACTTGCGAGACAAAAGGCATTAGGTTGTTCGGAATACCTTGTGGATCTTCACCTAACTCGCCTGATGGATGTGAACCTACAGGGTTAAAATAGCGCAGCAGTGTAATGCTCCAATCTGGGTTGGCTTTATGGAAATCGGCCAAGCACTCTTCAACCATTAACTTACTACGGCCATAAGGGTTGGTCGCACTGGTTGGGAAGTCTTCGGTAATAGGCACTGAGGCTGGGTCACCGTATACGGTTGCAGATGAACTAAAAACAAGTGCCTTCACGCCAGCTTCACGCATGGCCGCCACCAGTACCAGTGTGCCATTCACATTGTTATCGTAATATTCCAATGGTTTTTCTACTGACTCACCGACTGCTTTTAAGCCTGCGAAATGGATCACCGCTTGAATATTTTGCGCTTTCATCACTTCAACCAGTTGTGCTTGGTTGCGTACATCACCATGAACGAACAGCGGCTTCACACCGGACACTTTTTCGATGCGCTCTAAAACCGATGCTTTACTATTGTATAAGTTGTCAAAAATTACGGGTGTCATACCGGCGTGGATCATTTGAATGCAGGTATGGCTACCGATATACCCCATCCCGCCTGTCACTAATACTTTCATTGTTTTTACCTTCTGACATTGGTTGTGCAAGTTTAACGACTTTCAACCTAAACTTCACTTATAAATCAATCTGCTTTAATGTTTGTCTATCAGGCCAATTCGCTCTCTTTCGGCCCATACTTATCGCCAAACAATGAATCGGATCACTGTATATTGCCTTTGATTACGGCAAGTTACTCAACATGGACACTCAAGGATGATGCAACCCGTGACAAGAAGAACAATCACTCTCAATTGTGACATGGGCGAGAGCTTCGGTGCATGGCAAATGGGCGCTGATGAGTTGGTGATGCCTTGGATTGACATGGCCAATATTGCGTGTGGCTTTCATGCCTCTGACCCACACGTGATGAGCCGAACGATTGAGCTGGCGATTCAATTTGATGTAATGATTGGCGCTCACCCGGGTTACCCCGATTTGCAAGGTTTTGGTCGCCGTTCAATGAGTTTTAGCGAAGAAGAGATATGCGAGTTACTGATTTACCAGATTGGCGCACTCAAGGCATTATGTGAGAGCAAAAATGCCGAGATAAGCTACGTTAAACCTCATGGGGCTTTATATAACGATATGATGCGTGACAAATCTGTCTTTCGCGCAGTGGTCGATGCAGTTTCTTGCTTCAATGTGCCCTTGATGATCTTAGCTTCAGGCAATAACCAGGATTACCTTGATATCGCCGATATTTATGACGTGCCATTGCTGTTTGAAGCCTTTGCCGACCGAACTTATCTCGCTAATGGTATGCTCACTCCAAGAGGCCAAGCCAATGCGGTGCTGACTAATGAAGAGGCGATCATCAATCAAATTAAACAACTGGTTGATTACGGAAAAGTGACCAGTTCGGATGGCTTTGTGATCCCTATCGAAGCCGATACGATTTGCGTGCATGGCGATAATCCGGCAGCGATTGAACTGATAGAGAAAATCCGAATTTGTCTACGAGAGCGTTGAACCATTACTCGTGTATCTCCTAGCAGCCACAACGTCATCACAAGGAGTGTTAAGTGCCATTGAACTACAGCATTGAACCCGTTGCGGAATGCAGTCTCTTACTGCGTTTTAACCATTCGCCATCGGCCGAACTGTCACTCGATATCGGACAAATTGCGCAACAGATCATGGTGCAGTTTTCTGCTTACCTGATGAATGTCACCCCTTCTTACACTACCATTTTGATCGATTACCTTCCTTATCGTATAAGTCAAAGGGAGCTAGAGCAGCAATTGATCACAGCGATCGCGGCTTTATTATTGCCTGTAGAAGCCACCCACAATTTGGTTGAGCTTGGCGCTTACTACGATGAAAGTGTCGGCCCAGATTTGAAGCGCTACCATGCGCTTGGTTTATCCACGCAACAAGTTATCGCGCTACACACTCAAACGGTCTACACCGTTTGTGCCGTCGGTTTTGCACCAGGCTTTGCCTTTATGGCTGAAGTAGATGAACAATTACGCTTACCGCGCCATGCCACCCCACGCCTTAGTGTGGCCAAAGGCAGCGTCGCGATTGCAGAACAGCAAACGGCCGTCTATCCGAACAACTCTCCCGGAGGATGGAATATCATCGCCAATTGCCCCCATGCGCTCTTTTCTCCTCATCAAACACCAATGACGCCTTTTTCGATTGGAACTAAAGTGAAGTTTACAGCGATGACTCGCGAGGAATTTTTATCATTAGGAGGTGAAATACCTCAATTAGCCGCGCAGTGGGAGCACCATTCATGAGCCCCCTACTACAGGTGATAAAACCCGGTCAACTGAGCTTAATTCAAGATTTTGGCCGCTTTGGTCTCAGTCATATAGGTGTGACTCAATCAGGACCAGTCGATGATTATGCCTACAGTTGGGCCAACCATTTACTGGGTAACCAAGTCAATTTAGCAACGCTTGAAATCACGCTTGGTCAGGCGGAATTTCATGTTAAACATCCATGTATGCTGGCAATTGCAGGTGGTGATTTATCGGCCACGTTAGATGGAAAACTTATTGGTAATTGGCAAAGCTTTAGCGCGCAAGCCGGGCAAACACTGAAATTTGGCCTAGCCAAAAATGGCTTAAGAGCTTATTTGGCCGTGCGCGGAGGGTTCATTGTGCCTCACCATTTAGGTAGTGTTGCCACCGTACCCAAAGAACAGCTTGGTGGGTTAACGCAAAACGGCGTACCACTGCAAGCGGGCGATTCACTGCACTTTAATCCCCACGCTATCGATAACAAACCCGTACACATCACTTTTCGTTATAAGCCTGATTATAATCTGCCACTTAAATTACGCGTCATTGAAGGCTACCAAGCCCTGCAATTTTCATCGCAGCAACTCGATCGCTTTTATCAAACCAGCTTCACTGTCAGTCAGCATGCCGATCGCATGGGCTATCGTCTTAATGGCGATACGGTTACCCCACCAGCGACACCTATTTTATCGGAAGGAATTGCTTTGGGGGCGATTCAAATCCCGCCAGATGGCCAACCGATCATTTTACTCAACGATCGCCAAACCATCGGCGGTTACCCTAAATTAGGGTGTGTGGCTCGCATTGATCTGCCCCGTTTGGCACAAGCAAAACCGGGACAGAAAATACGTTTTGTCAAAGGTGATATACAAGGCCTGCAAGAGGTTTGGTGCCAATGGGCGCGTTATTTCGGCTACTAACGACTATCACCTTGCTCCTTTAGAAAACCGCAAGGTGTCACCCATCAAACCATACCGACAATTTTTGCCAATGCTTCAGGATAAGCACGTGCCTTAGCTAACGCGATGGCTTTCTCTTCCACCTGTTCAAGAGCCAAACTCATGCTGATTGGGTGACGAGCTTCTATCGATTGTAGCAAGTCTTCATCGTTCACTAACTGCCAATGCTGAACAATTTTAGTTGCCGCTTCCAACGCGGATGAACCTTTGACCACTTCAATTCGCGCGTAATTATGAGCTTCAAACGTAACATCAGCGGCTCGTAATGTGGCATCTTGGCCGGGAATTTGCTGCGCACCAAACAGTGGCTTACCAGCCACTTGTGCTTGAATATACTGTGGGATGAACTGACTCATGTGGTGTATGGCTCGTTCACTGCGCTCTTGCAGTGCGTCCTGTTGCCAACCGTTCTTAATTTTGCGTTCGAGATAATCAGGCAATACGGGCTGTGATGATCCAGCTTGCGAGGCCACTAACCCATCTTTAAATAACGTGATTCCTTCAGTCATACCATGCAACTGAAATAGACCATCAGCATACGGTGTTAACTGAGCCATTCCTTGTGGGGTGCCTCTTGGCCCGTGAAAAATCACTTCTGGCCATTGCTGATCGCATTCTGCCCAACGGGTAACGTAGGCCGCTTTAAATTCCACCAAGCGTTGACGCGGAGCCTTAGCCAAATCATCGACTATTCCCGTTTCATAACCACATGCATTGACTAAATAATCGGCATGGATAACGTGTTCATGCTTATGAGCATCCAAATAAGCGAGCTGCCATTGCTCATCAATAAAATCAGATTTGATTAATTGAGCGTGCGTTAAAACTTGGCAATGAGGCATCGCCGCTAACGCAAGCTCAGCACTGGCCGCCAGCCGAAAAACACTCCAACCGTATTCCTGCACCGCAATGACTGGGTATTTCAACTGATTTAAATCTGCATGTTGAGCAAAAGGGATCACCCAATCATCGAATGATGTCGGTTGATCACTCTGTTGCTGAGTTGCTAATACCTGCAGTGCTTCACGGCTGTAGAGTTTGAAATACTCTTGGGGTTGACCAAGCTGCTGATTACGTGGGTCTTCATCAACCAATTGTTGATAGCTGCGCTGAATAAGCTCTAGCCTTGGTAATAAGGCTTGCGGCTCACCGCCATCACTATGCGGAACAGCAATCACAGTCGGTCGCTTATTCAACGTGTGGGGGTAGAGCCTGACGGTTTCAATCGACTGCTTAAGTAACTCAAGACACTGCTGCTGCGAAATTTCGCGATAGAGGTTACCACCCGCGTGCAGATGGCAAATCGGCGGCCCATTAACGAGACCGGCGCTTTTTTCCAAAAGCAGCACATTGAGCCCCAGTTCTCCCATATGAACGGCGGCAGTGGCACCAGCCACACCCCCACCAATAATTGCGACACATGGAGAATCTGTATTGAACTTTTTATATGACATAAGATACGAGTACTCTGGAAAACCCGGATGCATTCTAAAGCTTGTAAAGCGTTATTAAAATCACATTTTTCACGTGGTCTTATCTGTTTTACGACTAACAAGCAATACGCATAATCGACAAATAACTTAAAAAATTGCTTGACTCAATAAAGCCAAAACGACGTTTTTTCAACCTTGTGAATAACAAAACTGCGCAACCCAAGGTAACTACGGGGCTAAGCGCAAATAGGCCGTTATCAAGCCGTCGAGTTATCCCAAACTTTATCCACTGTTTTTGTGGATAACTCAGTCTGGGATTATGGATATCGCTAGTTAAACTCTTTATTTATAGGGGTTAGCAGCCGCTTAATTAAACTACTCACGACCAGCGATAATGTGCAAAACGTCGCCAAGGGTAGCACCAACCACAGGCTGTAATGCGCCATAGGTTCTAGTTCAAAACCGAACTTCATGACGCTGGCCACCACCGCGTCAGAGCCAAGGCTTGCGACAACTCCGGCAATGAGCGCCATCAAACCGTATTCAGCCCAAATAGTCTGCTCGACGCGGCGCTTGCTGGCTCCTAAAGTGCGGTATAAGCGAATTTCTTGTTGCCTCTGGCTTAAACTTAAACGCAACAGAGTAAAAATCAGCAAAATACCAGCAATCACGCCCATTGCGGCCAGTACCGTCACTGACCAGACAATTTGCGTCAACAAAGTTTGAATTTTATCGCCCATTGCCCGGATATCCATCAAACTGACGGTGGGATAAGTGCGAGCAAGCGTAGCAAGTAAGGCGTTATCTTGATCTTGCGCTCTAAAACTCACCAGCCACGTGGCAGGGATCTCCTGCAATAGGTCTGGGGTAAAAATGAAATAGAAGTTAGGCTTCATTTCTCGCCACTCGACTTGGCGAATCGAATTTACTTTCGCTTCCACGGTTTGGCTATTGATCACAAACCCCAAACTATCACCCAGTTTTAGCCCCAAATCACGAGCAACGTCGGATTCAACCGAAACGCCACCTTGCTCTGTCCACGCTCCTGCCGTCAGTTGGTTGTTGCTGGGTAGCGATTCTCCCCAAGTGAAATTGAGCTCTCGCCTCAACGCATCACTCCCCTCTTCACCTTGAGCTTGCTGCTGGGCCTCTATGCCATTAATGGTCGATAAACGCCCTCGGATAATCGGATAGGCTTGCGAACGCACAATGTTGGCACTGTCTAGCGTGTTGAGGTAATCATTAACTTCAGTTGGAGAAATGTTGAGTGCAAATGCGTTGTGAGCATCGCTAGGTAAGGTTCGCTGCCAATCAGAGAGTAAATCGGTACGCACTAACCAGATGATCGCCAATAACATTAACGATAGTCCTAACGCGCCGAACTGGACTCCGGTCGTGATTGCCGAACGATTGATTCGGCTGAGCGCTAATTTAAGCGCGGTAGAGAGCGGAAGACGTCCTAAACTACGAGCCACCAAAACACTGACCACAGCAAGCACCGCAAAAAGCGTCACGATCCCAGCCAACACAATCCACACTAAGAGATTATTCCAATAAGCCCACAGCATCGGCACTAACGGAATCAAGATGAGCAACCCATTACGGCGATGATTCGGTTTTGCTCGCTCTGTTTGCATGACATTGAGCGCACTGGTATCTAGCAAATGCAGTAAAGGAATGCCGAGTGCAGGAAAAGCGATCAATACACTCGCCATCAGCGCAATAAAAGCGGGTTTAGCGCCATAACTCGGTAAAGGCGTAGGCAATAAATCCACCAGCGGCACGCGTAATAAAGACTCTAGGCCAATGCCGATCAATACCCCAAGCACCGCAGCAGAAACAAACAAAATCACCACTTGTACGATCAACCATTGGCGGATCCAACGTTTGCTCGCTCCAAGGCTTTTTAACATGGCGATGGTTTTTTGCCGCGTAGAAACATAGTGCTGACAAGTCAGGACTAATGTGGTTGCCGCCATGATGATCACAATCGCTACGGTTAACGACAAATATTGCTCTGTGCGTTCAAAAACCTCATTCGTCCGGCTGGCGCTATTTCGGTCGCGCCAACGATCGCTAGGCGTTAAACTAACGGGCTGTTTTACTGCTTCAATCTGTCCATCATCACCATTAATGAACACGCTAAATTGCACTCGGCTCCCCAATTGAAGTGCACCAGTACGAGCCACATCGTCTTGGTGGATCAACACCGCTGGCATCTGTTGAAACGGATTAAAGCTGAGTCCCGGCTCCTCAAGGATGCGTCCCGATACCGTAAAGTCGGCATCGCCCAGCGTGACCTGATCACCAATTTGAACGTCTAATTGCGCAAACACTCGTTCATCTAACCACAGTTGATTCGGCGCAAGGTGCTGAAATGTCGTCACATCATCAGAAAGACGCATTTCACCGCGTAGCGGATAAGCACTATCCACTGCTTTGACAGTGACTAACTGCATACCGCGCTCACTGAATGCCATTGTCGCGTAACGTGTAAGTAGTGAAGACGGCAATTGCAAGCGCTCGATCTGATCGAGCAATGACGCTGGGGGTGGGTTTGCGGAAACAAACACACTATCGGCAGTGAGTGCGTCTTTACCTTGTTTAACAATCACTTGCTCCATACGCTCAGCTAAGGCAGTCAGCGCAAAAATACAAGCAATGATCAAGGTTAACGCCACTGAAATAGGCCACAGCTGTCCGTGGCGGATTTCACCTAAGCTCCAGCGAATTAATCGTTTATTGAGTGAACGGCTCGACATCTCGCTCATTACCGCTCCTCCAACATACCGGCTTGCATGTGGAAAATACGATCACATTGATCCGCAAGAGCGGGATCATGAGTAACCAGCACTAAGGTCGTTCCGTGCTGCTTATTTAATTCAAACAATAATGAAACCACTTTTGCCGCAGTTTCTTGATCAAGGTTGCCAGTAGGCTCATCGGCAAACAGCACTTTCGGATTGATCATAAAAGCTCTTGCTAGCGCGACTCGTTGCTGCTCGCCCCCTGAAAGTTGTGCAGGAGAGTGATGCATTCGATGCGATAAACCAACGGCCGTCAACAAGGATTTAGCACGATCCACATCCTCTTTTTCGCCTTTTAACAAACAAGGTAGCGTCACGTTCTCTAACGCAGACAAACTTGGGATCAGCAAAAAGCTTTGAAACACAAAGCCAACCGATTGACTGCGGATCGCCGCACGTCCTTCATCGTCCAGTTGAGACAATGGCTGACCCAATAGCTCTACCTCTCCGCGTGTCGGCGTATCAAGCCCAGCCAACAGCGTCATCAGGGTTGATTTCCCCGCACCAGACGTTCCGACTATCGCCACGCTTTCACCACTTTTGATCTCTAGGTTTACCTCTTTTAGGATTGTTAAATGCTCTTGATTGGTAGAGACTGTTTTAGATAATGAATGTGCCCTAATAACGGATGTTTGCATGACTCGACTTCTTTCCTTGATTTGTATTTTATTATTCTCGGCTAGCGCTAGTAGTACCACACTCTTGATATTGGGTGATAGTTTAAGCGCCGGTTACCAAATGCCGATTGAAAAAGCTTGGCCTAGCTTGCTACCTAATGCGTTACAAGCTGAAGGTAAATCAGACATTGATGTCATTAATGCCAGTATTTCTGGCGATACAACGGGCAATGGCCTAGCCCGCTTACCGTCACTACTCACCCTGCATACCCCTGATGCGGTGCTTATTGAGCTTGGTGCGAACGACGGATTGCGTGGCTTCCCACCTCAATTGATCAGCAGCAATTTAACCGCCATCATTGGCCAAATAAAAAAAGCAGGCTCAACCCCTCTTTTGATGCAGATCCGCATTCCACCAAATTATGGCAAACGCTACAGCGATGCCTTTTATAGCCTCTATTCTGAGCTTAGCCTCCAACATACTGTGCCGTTACTGCCCTTTTTCTTAGAGCAAGTGATCATTAAACCAGA
Source organism: Vibrio sp. V12_P9A6T4 (assembly GCF_963874835.1). Taxonomy (NCBI): domain Bacteria; kingdom Pseudomonadati; phylum Pseudomonadota; class Gammaproteobacteria; order Vibrionales; family Vibrionaceae; genus Vibrio; species Vibrio sp. V12_P9A6T4. The sequence continues at coordinate 31,079 of NZ_CAWNJO010000042.1, forward strand.
GTGGATGATGGCTGATGGCTTACATCCGACGGTCGACGCTCAGCCGTGGATCGCCAATTTTGTTGCGCAACATTTAGCAGAGCATCTCTGATTTTAATGCCTCAGCTCAATGAACTTTACCTAGTTTTACGATATTTTTTAGACCATTCCCCTAACCGCAAAGGTACAAACTATGCACATTGAACCTGTGATCAAAGGTGTGGTCGCTCGCTCTGCTCATCCACTAGGATGCGAACAAGCTGTGTTACAACAGATTAATTACGTAAAATCTTGCAGACCGATCACTCACGGGCCAAAACGAGTTCTCATTTTAGGCGCATCTTCAGGCTTTGGGCTCGCCGCCCGCATTGCCCTGACCTTTGGTGGTTCAGAAGCCGATACGATTGGCGTTTCCTTTGAAAAAACGCCATCAGAAAAAGGGGTTGGTAGTGCTGGTTGGTACAACAATCTCTTTTTTAAACAACAGGCCGAGCAAGCGGGTCGAGTCGCCGTCAATATCGATGGGGATGTTTTTTCACCATCAGTACGCGAGCAAGTGATTGAAGCGATAGAGACCTATTTTGAAGGGGAAGTCGATTTAGTCATTTACAGTATCGCCAGCGGCATGAGACCAAAACCCAATTCAGATCAGTATTGGCGCTCCGCCATTAAACCGATTGGTGAGGCCGTTTCTGGTGCGACAATATTACTAGAAAACGATACGTGGGTAGAAACCACCATTGCCCCTGCAAATGACGAAGAGATCGAAAGTACACTGAAAGTAATGGGTGGCGAGGATTGGGAAAACTGGATAGATACGCTGATCAACACTGAATCGATTGCACAAGGGTGTAAAACCATTGCTTTTTCATACATCGGCCCTCAGATTACTCACCCCATTTATCTTGACGGTACACTGGGGCGCGCCAAAATTGATTTGCACCAAACCAGCCACTCTCTCAACCTAAAATTGTCTAACTATGGCGGCGGGGCTTATGCGACTGTTTGTAAAGCTTTAGTCACGAAGGCGAGCGTGTTCATTCCCAATTTAAGCCCTTACATTGTCGCATTGTATAAGGTGATGAAAGAAAAAGAGACGCACGAAGGATGTATCGAGCAGATGCAGCGTCTGTTTAGCGAAAAACTCTCTAGCAAAGGCAAAGTACCCGTTGATGGCGAACGACTGATCCGTATGGATGATTGGGAGCTCAACCCAGATACTCAGCAAAAAGTGGCCGATTTACTGGAGAAAATGGATCAGTACAACTTTAAGCAACTAGGTGACTATAAGGGCTTTAAGCGAGAATTCATGCAGCTCAATGGCTTCGACTTTGACTGTGTTGATTATGCTCAAGAAATTAATATCGACCATTATATCAAGCAAGCCGATTAACTCCTTCCGTATCATTTACGAGACACAGCTAACTATCTCAATGCCCCAATATTTTATTGGGGCTTTTTTTTGTTACATTGGCGGCGCGTTCTTATTCTTAATACCATACTATGGTCATAGGAGCGGATCTTGTCATCGTCAGTCTAGAGCAATGAATGCTCGGCTTTTTTAAGCTTTGTCGTCCAAAGGAATTTGATAATATGTCGAAAATAAAGACACATGAGATGCTCATCCCCTCTTCAATGATGGATGGATGGCAGCGCATTGTGAATTTACTCGCTGAAATTTTAAACGTCCCGAGCGCATTGATCATGCGTGCTAGCCAGCAAAAACTCGAAATATTCTGTAAAAATACCAACGTCGACAACCCCTATCAAACCGGACATAAAGAACCCTTAGGACAAGGTCTGTACTGTGAAACTGTGATGCAAACACAGCAGGAACTATTGGTCCCGAATGCTTTAGCCGATAAAAAATGGATGCATAATCCAGATGCACCACTGGGCATGATTGCCTATTGTGGCATCCCATTAAAGTGGCCGAATGGTGATATATTTGGCACCATTTGCGTACTCGATAACAAGGAGAACCATTTTGGCCCCACCTATCGGCAGTTACTGGAGAGTTTTCGCGATACCATTGAATCCCAGCTCACCACCTTATACCAACAAGTAAGACTTCAGCAGCTCAATGATGAGCTTCAGCTTCGCGTCGATAACCGAACACAAGATCTTGCTGATCTCAACTACTCGCTCACGCAAGAGATCGATAAACGCCGCGCCGCAGAACAACAGATTCAATATCAAAAGTGGCATGACATCAGCACAGGTTTTTTAAATCGCAACGCACTTGAACTGGAACTCAAAAATAGCCTTTTACAAGCAACAAAACAGCACACCGAAGTTGCCGCCATTCATATTGGTTTCACTAATGCTCGTCATATTCAATCTCACTTTGGCTACCGAGCATGGGATCAAGTCATCGCTCGATATCGTGAGCGACTAGGCCGCTGCGATAAAATTGAAATATTGACCGCTCGACCCACGTCGACAGATTTAGTCTTGATCGTCAAAACAAAACTATTAGCGCGTCACCTAGAAAAGTTGTGCCATAAATTGGTCGAAATCGGGCATTCTGAATTTAAGCTCGATGACCATAATGTTCATCTTCATTCCTATATTGGTATTGCAACGAGTTTAGACACTGACAATGCTATAGAACTGCTCAAACAAGCTTCTGCTGCCATGGTCTCTTGCAAAGATTCCGGTCATAAATTTTGCTATCACTCGCAAGTATTCAGTGACTCACTCCGGCAAATCAACCAATTAGAAAGCTACTTATTACGAGCAGTGCGCAACGATGAGCTCATGCTCTATTTTCAACCTAAGGTCTCTCCAACCACTCATCGCTGGACGGGGGCAGAAGCGCTACTACGTTGGCGGCACCCCGTATTGGGCGATATATCCAATGAAACCTTAATTCACATGGCCGAACAAAATGGACTGATTTTTGAAGTGGGTAACTTTGTCCTGCGATCGGCCATCGAAAAAACGAGCCAATGGGCAAAACAGGTCGATAATTTCAAAATGGCCATTAACGTTTCAGCCGTCCAATTGAAGAATGCCCAATTCGCAGACCAAGTTCGTGAGCTACTGAACACCTACCAACTTCCAGCTCGGTACTTAGAGTTGGAAGTAACAGAAAGCTGTTTGATTGCGGATGAAGTGGTGGCTCGCAACACACTGCGAATTCTACACCAACTAGGTGTGACGTTGTCACTTGATGATTTCGGCACGGGCTACGCCTCTTTCAGCTATTTGAAAAAATTTCCCTTCGATTGCATAAAAATAGATAAAAGCTTTGTACATCAATTGGATCAAAGTGAGGAAGATAAAGAAATTGTTCGCTCAATCATTCACGTTGCCAAAAAATTAAAGCTGAAAGTGATCCTCGAAGGGATTGAAAATCAAAGCCAAGAAGACTTTATCATCAGTGAAGGGTGTGAGTTTGGCCAAGGCTATTTCTATGGTAAACCAATGCCTTGTGACGAGTTTGAGACTGGGCTACTGAACCAAAATTATGCACACCCTGCCGAGACAAAGGTTTTGTAGGATAAAGGAATCCCTTATCATGTCTTTACTCTCAGTGTGGCGGTTCCTATAATCGCCGCCTTTCCTTTCCAAACGAGCGATATCGAGATGGATTTATTAACATCAATTCTCAAAAAGCTAGAAAAACAGAACTACCGCGCCTATCAGCAGATCAAAGGTCAATACGAATTTGGTGATTTCACCTTGCATATCGATCATATCCAAGCGGACCCTTACGCTTCTGCATCTCGCTTTCGCGCTACTCGAGCATGGTCTCTGACCGGTCTGGAATGGTTAAAAGAGAAATCACCTGCTTATCAAATGGCTGCAAGAGATTTTATCGCTCGTAGTTTTGCGGAGTTTGCTAAGCAAGAGAACCATATTGCCATCGCATTGACGGGCCAAACGGTGCTTGATAGTACCGCTGTTCTCTTTACGGAGCATGGTATTGAGCTTCGTTTTCGCATCAATTTACCCGCTGAAGGTCGTGACATTCTGGCCAAGAAAGCGCTCAACATCATCACCTTCTACCTGCCAAAATTCATTCGCAGGGCCACCATTGAACGTGAACTGGATAAAGATGCCCTACTTGAGCATTGCGCTGTGATCGAAGATCAAGAAGCAATGCGTGCACAACTAGCACAGTACAATCTGGTTGCTTTTGTGGCTAATGGCAGCGTATTACCTCGCTTGGCAGGTAACTGTGATCTGCCGATGAAAGACGCCGTTACTTTCCAAGCCCCTACATCGTTAGAAGTTGAGCTTGAGACACCAAACCAAGGCAAAATTAAAGGACTCGGCATCCCCAAAGGTATAACCCTTATCGTCGGCGGTGGTTTTCACGGTAAATCGACTTTGTTAACGGCGATTGAGCGTTCAATTTACAACCATATTCCCGGCGATGGCCGCGAGCGAATTGTTACGGATCATCAAGCCATGAAAATTCGCGCTGAAGATGGCCGTTGCGTACATAATTTAAATTTGTCCAACTACATCAATCACCTACCTATGGGTAAAGAAACCTCCGATTTCAGCACTCAAGATGCGTCTGGTTCAACATCGCAAGCAGCGTGGTTACAAGAATCCATTGAATCTGGCGCTAGTACATTACTGATTGATGAAGATACTTCCGCCACCAACTTCATGATCCGTGATGAGCGTATGCAAGCGCTGGTTAGTAAAGGTGATGAGCCCATTACACCATTGGTTGATCGTATCGGGCAACTTCGCGATGATTTGGATATCTCAACACTGATCGTCATGGGGGGATCCGGTGATTACTTAGATGTCGCCGATACTGTCATCCAGATGCATGACTACCACGCCGTTGATGTGACTAACAAAGCTAAAGAAGTCATCAAACAGCACCCAACTGCTCGTCACAACGAGTGTGAAACGCCACTGGCTATTTTCCCAGAACGCGCTGTGAATCGCACTGCGCTGCAAAAATTACTGGTTGATGGTAAATTCCGAGTCTCTGCCAAAGGCGTTGATTCGCTTCGCTTTGGCAAAGAATTTACCGATTTAAATGCGTTAGAACAATTGGAGTCACCTTCTGAAGTCAATGCGATTGGCTGGACTTGGTTCCAGTTTGCGCAGACTCCGGGGTGGTCAGCGCAACCAAGCAAAGAGATGATGGCTTTATTAGCAGGAACATGGCACCAAAATATGCCAAACCACGGTGACTTGGCGAAACCACGTGTCATTGATGTGATGGCGGCGTTGAACCGTATGCGCAAGTCGCAATTTAAAAACCACCAGTAAAGATTAACTCCCCAACAACAAAAGCAAAAAGAAGTGAGAGATCGCTTCTTTTTTACCTCAGTACCTTATTGCTTTAGTACATTACAGGTAGTTAGCTTAGGTATGCCTTACAGTGCCAGTTGACCTTATTCGGCGAACATCTTGTCTAGAGTTTAAGGTTTGGACTTTAACTATTTTGCCGCAAAATATTCCATGCTTCACACAACACTCTAAATGTTTCAGCATTGCCATTGTCTCTATCTGGATGCCACTTTAGTGCCAACTTGCGCCATGTTTTTCGGATTTCAATTTGCGTCGCTTCCGCTGGTAATTTAAACAACCTCAATGCTTGAAGACGATTCATATTAAGGTTACTCGTTCCACCCATTGCTTTACGGTAACGAGTCCAGAATTCGTTCAACAAGCGGCGCACTTCTCCTTCATCAGCCTCATAATTTTTCCACTGAGTGTAATAATCACGCAATGGTTCATCTGGGTCGATTTCACAATTAACGGCACGATGCGCAGGCATTAGTACAATGTCCATTGCTGATACTTGTAACCACTTTTCAGGGTAAAGCGTCTCTTGAAGCTGATAGAGCGCGTTCATGATCAAAAAATTACGCTTAAAGAGGTCTTTTTCAGGTGCGCTATCAAGTACAGGCATGAATCCCTGTTCACTTAAATGTGCCGCTAACGTATGGACTTTCCAACCGGAAGGCTGTTTACGCAACACCTCCAACATTGGCCAAAGCAGCGGATTTTCCATGTAAGATTGAAACTGAGCGGTAAGTTCTAAGCTTTCAGACATACTTTCGGGCCTACTTTGGGACATAGTCTCGACGTTCACATTAAGGTTCTCTCTTCATTCAAATCCAATATCGCTTTTTTGTCGAGTTTCTTACCGCATATTATCTTGGCTTTTTGAACTAGAGTCCGTTTATCACACGCACTATCTATCAATACATAAAAAGAGAAAGATCGAGTTGTTGCATGATCTTCTCCACCTTGCTGATCTCTTTGCTAAGACGATGCGAAAATCAATCACAAAACGAAGGTAGATACGCACATCTCAAACACAAATTTCTACGTCTATAAGATACAGAATTCAACAAAATTGAACATCGTGCAAAATAGTGGCACTATCCATCGGTATTTTGTGATAGGAAAAAACATGTCTCTCAACTTCTCACGCACGCTTTTATTTTTGACGGCGATCTACGGTGTACTCTTTCTATTTTCAGCGATCGCGCCGGTTTCTCGTGCTGTCTGGTTAGCAGAAATCATCCCTGCGCTAGGGATCTTAGCACTCGTCTATTGGGCTTCAACAAAACTACGCTTTAGCTCAACGGCTTATATTCTGATGTTTGTGTGGCTTAGTTTGCATACCATTGGGGCTAAATATACATTTGCAGATGTTCCGTTTGCTTGGTTCAACGAACTGATCGGATCATCTCGTAATAATTTTGATCGCGTCGCTCATTTCTCAATTGGCTTTTATGCCTACCCTATCGCTGAATATTTAATTAGAAAGCAGCTCTGTAAACCGCTAATTGCCTCATTGTTCGGGCTTTTCTCTATCATGAGTATCGCAGCAGGTTACGAAATTATTGAATGGTGGTATGCCTCAATCGCGGGTGGTGATGAAGGAATCGCTTTTCTGGGTTCACAAGGCGACATTTGGGACGCACAAAAAGACATGTTATGCGATACCCTTGGGGCAATGACGGCACTTTGCCTATTATGGTTTAGGCCAAAATCAAACATTCCTTACAGTGAAGTATGAAATGCCTCTAATTTTTGGAACTAAGGTAAATATTACCGAGAGCAAGTTTTGATTAGTGTTTATTCTGTGAGTACGGAGAACATGACTCTCCCTTTTTGCTGCTGAGAATTGATTATGAAAAATATAAATAAAACACTTGAAAAAATAGACTGCTGTCCACTTTGTCAACATGACGAATACTTTATTTCCACAAACAATGAAAAGTTTATCTGCGCACAATGTGGTTTTAAAACCGACCACTTACAAAGCGTCCAGCAAATGATTGGTGTACACACAGCGCTAATCAGTCATAAACACATTCATTGCTTGGCCAACAATGTGCATTGAGCCATGGCTTAAGCTCGAGTAATGTGTCGATAACAACGACATTAGGCGCTTGAGAAAAACCCTGTGGGTTAAGAGGTGCTAGCTGAACGGTTGGTACCTCTGCATTGATACCCGCTTCAACCCCTTTTGCTGAATCATCCACATAAATACATTCTTGCAAAAGAAATCCCATATTCATCGCACAATAACGAATCAAATCAGGTTCAGGCTTCCAGCTATTCGCATCAAAGGCTGAAAAAATGCGTCCTTCAAACAAAGGGAGCAAACCGCTCCGTTGTAAAATTGATGATATTTTTTCTTTAGGTGCATTAGAGGTGACACAGTATTCAATACCCTGCTGGCGTAAATACTCAAGTAGTTCTATCGCACCATCCATGGGTGAAAGATATTGCTCGAAGAGCTCATTAACTTTATCCCGATAAAGGTTCTCTAAAAGATCAAGATCGGCGTTAATGTTCGTATGTTCAAGTGCCTGAAACAGTATGTCCGCAATCTTCCCACCTTCAAAATGGTTACTCACTTGTGCAAAAGTAAGGTGGGCTCCTAGTTGGTTCAATACATTGACTAGCGCTTCGCAGCACAAACGCTCACTATCAACTAAAGTACCTTCACAGTCGAAAATAATACATTTTATTTTTTTCTCAGTCATAAACACTTCCTTCATCCAATGCTTAATTTTAACCGCTGGGTGAATGTATAAAATGATTGAGTTAACAGAATGAAGCGAAGATAAGAGTTGATATGCATAACTTATATCCGCATCACTCTTTGATACTCAATGGGGCGTATTTAGCCGGCTCTGTAGTAGCTTGTCGTATCGGGATACAAATTACGGATTTGGATAAAATCATCCAAATGATTAAGCAATAAATTGACTAAAGTAGGGTCAAACTGAAAACCGCATTCACGTTCAAATAAACTTACTACATTCTCAAGCGGCCACGCTTCTTTATAACAACGTTCACTTAGCAAAGCATCAAACACATCCGCTATCGCAGTAATGCGAGCAAATATATGAATGTCTGTGCCTTTTTTCTGATTAGGATAACCTTTACCATCCCAACGCTCATGGTGTTCATGCGCGACAATCGCAGCTAATTTAGTTATATCACCTTCGCTTGTATTGAGGATGTTATAACCAGCGGTAGTGTGAGTCTGCATGATTTCCCACTCATCTGGTGTTAATTTTCCAGGCTTATCCAAAATCGACTCTGGAATCGCAATTTTTCCCACATCATGCATTGGGCTGATGATCTCGATCATTTCTACCTCGCGCTGCGTTAACCCGCACAAACGAGCCAGCAGTGCAGAGAGCCTTGCTACCCGCTTAACATGATTACCCGTTTCACCAGAGCGCGTTTCTATTGCTTCTCCGAGTAAATGAATCATTTCCCGCTGTACGGCTAATGTACGCTCTTGCAATACCACTATTTTACGGTTTTTGACGCCAAGCTCTCTTTTTTGTCTGAGGGTCACCCCTTGCATAACAATCACAACCAGCAAACAGAGAATAATAAAGCTAGCCGCGAGTAACACTTTCCAATGCTGTTCAAAATAAGAGAGAGGACGATTAAGAACCAACACATCCTGTGGCAAGGCTTTCATGTCAATCTGATGTCGCTGCATGGCTTGGTAATCAAAAACCGCTCTTGTACTGCTGATTTGCATGTCAACTGCGGAGGCCAAATCTAATGATACAAATTGGTTTAACGCCATCAAGATATCTTTTCCCAGTTGCTCAGAACGATTAACATGCCCTCCAACGATACCATCACGAATATAAAACTCCCACAGTACAAAAATGGGGGCAGCGCTAGCTTGTGCTAGGCGGTAGGAAATCTCTTGATAAGTATGGTAAACACCTTGATTTGTCTCTGTATTAAAGTGCGATAGCAGTACCGCATCATCAGGGGACATCTGGAATAGCACCTTTTCTGCTTCAGCCAAAGTGATGGAGTTAATATCGATAAACTCGATACCTTTTAAAAGATCCGTAGCCAGCACTTCATCGACTTTTTTTCGGATCAATTGCGAAGTATGACTTTGATCTGATAAATAATAGATTTTCTTGAGTTTTGGCCGTAATGATTTGATTAAATGGAAGTTTTCTATGATAGCTTCAGATTCATAAATAATTTTATTGTACTTAGTCATGTCATCGAGTGTGGCACTTTTGTCGTTGATGCCAACCGCAACCATAGGCGTATCTGGTTTAAATAGGCTTGAGAGCCCTTTAGTGAACTTTAACGCATTGTCATCGGTAATAATAACCGCATCGAATGGATAATCACGATATTTAACGTGGAGGTATTTTTTGGCCTCCTCAAGATACTCTTGGCTATAAATTCTTTTTGTATCAAGGTATTCAATGGAGAGCTTAATCGGTGTTTTGCTGCTCTTAACTACAGCATCAATGCCCTTTTGAAATTCATATGTCCATTGATAAGATGATTCGTATGAATGCAGCACAAGAATATTTTTAGGCTCCCAGCGAGTTGACTTAGCAGGAAACGACAAAAACAGCGCATAACAGACCATAGCAGTCCAACTAAGCCAATATGTTATTTGCTGTTTATTCATACATAGCTCTCCGTGCAGGCTAAAATTAATACCAAACCAGGCGCTATAGTACCAATTTCATCAGGACAAGCTACTGTTCTATAAAAACATTACCATTGCACTCATGATTAGCACACCATTTTGCGAGCAACAACCGCGTGAATACATCCTCACCTCCAAATGCATTTTTATCCAGAGTCACGATGTCAGAGATGAGTATCTCATGTGAAGTGGAGGTGACGATACCAGCAGCCACAGGCTCCCCATTTTGAAAACCTAAGTAAAGTTCGCAAGGTGCTGAATAAATGATTTGGGTAAAGAATTCGATAACTTTTGATTGATCGTTTTTATCGCTCCATAAGCTTGCTTGCAACAGAGCAAACCATATTGTCATCCGATGAAAATCAACCAAATAAACCTCTTCGAGCAACGATAGGTTAGGCTCCTCAGTGAGCTCAATAAAAGGGCGAGAACTGCGTTGAACAACCGCTTTTTGGTAGAGATCTCGACCTTGTAAGCTCTCTTCTGTTGGAAATTCGACATTCACTTGGTCAAATAGCCATTGATTTTTAATGGCGGCAACGTCAGGTTGGTTAATCATTGTTATTTACTTCTTCTTCTAATTGTTGCAAGCAGGATACTGACCAGATCGATATGCGACAAGCCATTACTCACATTATCCTCATCTAAACTGCAGATATGCTGGTCAAAACATCAACATAACAGCCTATATCATTCTCCTTTGATGCTGCTATCATGTGCAGAAAGATGGATAAATGGATTATAGACATGAACAAGAAACTCATCACCACCGCATTCATACTTAGCTTTGGTTTAGTTGGCTGCGATAGCAATGAAGTTGGCGATGTATCGCTCGGATTTTTCACGCTTAAAGACGTAAAAATCGAAAATCTAAGTGATGATATTGTGACTGGTGTTACGTGCCATATTGCTTCAATTGAGGCTAATTTAAGTCTTTCTGATCCAAGTGATAGCTCAATCTCGTGTCGTCAGACTGGTGACATTACGCCAGAGATGATTGCAAAAATTGATAAGAGCAAATCAGGCGAAATCGTGTTTAAGAAGTCAAAAAGCATTTTCTTCAAGTCAATGAAAGTCAGACGTATCTACGATGCAGAAAATCAAACCCTGATCTACTTGTCTTATACTACCAAAGAAACAGATGGTAGCTTCAAGCACAGCCTATCGACCGTACCGCTTTGGGGGACCAAGGCTTATAGTACGGACATAACGCTCACTCAATAGCCGCTAATGCCTCGGCGATCTGGGTTTGGCTCACTTTTTTATGTAATAAAAATGAAAGTAACCTGTCATATCCGTGATATGATACGGGAAATTTTCAATTCTCATTTTTCAACATGAAGTTTCCTGGACAGCGTAAATCTAAGCACTATTTTCCGACTCATGCTCGTGACCCTCTTGTCAATCAAATTCAACAAACGGCTATGCTCCACCGCCCAACAGTGGTCGGTGTTGGGCAAACCATTGTTGATATTGAAGCTCGTGTAGACAATGAGTTCTTAGAGAAACATCAATTGAGTAAAGGTCACTCACTGGTGCTCGAAGAGAGCAAAGCCGATGCGCTCTATGAAGAGCTAGTCGAACGAGGTTTAATTACTCACCAATACCCGGGAGATACGATTGGCAACACACTGCACAACTACTCTGTGTTGGCCGATAGCAAATCCGTTTTGCTCGGCGTGATGTCCAAAAATATTGAAGTCGGCTCATACAGCTATCGTTATTTGTGTAGAACCTCATCGCGCATGAACCTAAACCATCTTCAAACTGTCGATGGTCCTATCGGGCGTTGCTACACCCTAATTTCTGATGATGGAGAGCGCACCTTCGCCATTAATGAAGGGCATATGAATAAACTTCGCCCTGATAGTGTTCCTGAAGAGGTTTTTGAAAAAGCTTCCGCTTTAGTTGTTTCTTCTTACTTAATGCGTGGAAAACCCGAAGATCCAATGCCACTTGCGGTCAAACGCGCTATTGAGATCGCTAAATCCAAGCACATTCCAGTAGTGTTAACCCTAGGCACTAAGTATGTAATTGAAGGTAATGCGAAGTGGTGGCAAGACTACATCAAAGAAAACATCACAGTCGTCGCCATGAATGAAGAAGAAGGTGAAGCGTTAACTGGTGAGAAAGATCCACTGCTTGCGGCTAACAAAGCACTCGAATGGGTAGATTTAATCCTCTGCACCGCGGGGCCCGTGGGTCTTTATATGGCTAGCTACACCGATGAAAGTGCAAAGCGCGAAACTGAACTGCCTCTCCTACCGGGTAATATTGCTGAATTTAACAAGTACGAATTTAGCCGTGCGATGCGAAAACAAGACTGCCTCAACCCAATAAAAGTGTATTCACACATTGGCCCTTACTTGGGTGGCCCATTGGAAATCAAAAACACTAACGGAGCGGGAGACGGAGCGCTATCGGCTTTATTGCACGATATGGCCGCGAATAGTTATCATCAACGCAATGTTCCAAACTCTGCCAAACATGATGTGCCGTACCTCACTTACTCTTCGTTATCTCAGATCTGCAAATATGCAAACCGTGTCAGCTACGAAGTACTCACACAGCACTCTCCTCGTTTATCGCGAGCATTACCAGAACGTGAAGATAGCCTAGAAGAAGCGTATTGGGATCGTTGAATCGTATGACTTCTACATGAATAAAAGCGACAATTTGTCGCTTTTATTATTTCCACAACGAATAAACCGCACGATGCGATCCTACGTTATTTAACGTCTCACCATTTCGTTTCAGAAATAACAACTTCCGTGAAATAAACTGATAACTTGTGCCTAATTGATGAATCAATAGTTTTATAATTGAGACATCCTAGTACAAGCGTTATAGTACTCTTTAAAGATGAGTCATAAAGCAATGTTTTGGATCAAGACTCACAATTATCATCCATTGCTGCTTTCGCTTGAATTAGGATTAACATGACCATGTCATTTCCGCAGGAAGAGTATTCAATTTCAGACCTAGACAGTGCCGTTGCAAAGCAGCGTCTGGTTCATATTCTCGATTTTTTTAGTCAAGGTCTGTTTTATATGAGCAGCGATGGAAACATGGTGCTCTATAATCCAACATTTTATGTACAATTTGGTGTAAACAGCGAAACTATTTCCTATGCTGATTGGCTGAGTTTGGTTCACCCTATGGATCGTGCACTGCTCAATAGCCGCGTCGACGAGCATATCAGCACCACTGAATCAAGGGAAACGATTCAATACCGAGTCAAAAAAGCAAATGGTCAATATATCTGGTTAGAGGGGAATGCGGTCACAAAAAGTGTGAACGGTGAACATTTTATGGTGGGTAGCCATAAAGATATCTCCGATCAAAAATTGATGGAAGATTACATTCATCAAGCTGCATTTTTTGACAGCTCATCAGGCCTCTATAATCGAAGTAAATTACTGCTCGATATTGATGAGAAAGCACTCAAAATTGGAGAGCCTTATTCACTTATCTACATCCAACTTGAAGATATTAAGTCTTATCTCAATCAATACGGCTCAGATATTGTTAAAGATTTACTGAATCACGTCGTCAGTGCACTGCGTGAACTGCCCGATGAATTTGCTGATTTTTACCGTATTCGTTCTGACGATTTTGCCATATTACTTAGAGGAGAACGCTCATACGATGAGCTCAAGCATATCTGCTCTCAAATAATGAAGCACTATTCGAAATCCGCCACGGAGCATGGGCACCTCTATGGTAATGATATTAGCATTGGTGTCTATCCTGAGATAAACCGTGCTATATCTGCCGATGAGTTGTTAAATATTGCATCACGAACTTGCCAATTTGCTAGTGCCAAAAATCATTCTCGTATCGAAATTTACAGTGGCCGAATTCAAAAAAACGTTGATCGTTATTTCTTCATCGAAAGAGGCTTAAAGGAAGCATTAGATCAACGTTCATTGTCCGTGAAATTCCAACCCATTATTCATGCACAATCAGGACAGGTATCCAGCTTTGAAGCCTTAGTCCGCTGGCGCTCAAAAGAGTTTGGTGAGATTTTCCCGGACGAATTTATTCCCGTTGCAGAAAAAAAGGGGCTGATTGTTGATTTAGGCTATTTTGTCTTCAAAAAAGCCTGTGAGTTTATTGGCCGTTACAATAAACAAAATGGGGTCAATATTCGGGTTAATATTAATGTTTCAGTCCTTCAACTTCTGAAAAGTGACTTCCCACAACAGATACTAACGACGGCTAAGGCTTCCGGTGTATTGCCCTCTTCTATTGTGTTAGAACTGACGGAAACTGTCATACTCGATGGCGATAAAAATGCGATTAACCAGCTTCACTCCTTAAATGAAATGGGGTTTCAACTGTCGCTGGATGATTTTGGAGCTGGTTTTAGCTCACTCAATAGCTTCTTTGATTTGCCCCTCAATCAAATTAAAATAGACAAAAGCATTGTATGGAAAACACTGACTAACCCAGCATCAGAACAATATTTGGCCTTTCTCATCCAGTTTTGTCACACCAATGGCGTCGACATTGTTATTGAGGGGGTTGAAAATGGCGACATGTACCAAAAATTTAAAGAGATGGGGGCAACTTATTTACAAGGTTATTGGTTTTCAAAACCACTATCTTTAGCCAGTGCAAGCCGCTATACATTAAATGCTGTTAATGAATAAGCACAAAAAATAGCTTAGCTAAATTAAGCACTTACACCTAAAATTTGAAGAAGCAGAGCGGAAAGGAAATAGTAAACCCTGTGAGCCCGACTGCGACTTCAAATCGCTTAAAGAACGTTGTTATTCTTTTTCTAGCACTAAGCGAGCATTGTGAGCTTGTATGGGCCGATTGTTATTTCCCATCACACTATGTAGTGCTGCACTTTGTTGCTGTGACAAACTTTTCGGCTGCTTGACCACCAACCATCTCACGCCTTCACTGCAAGGCGGCGTTGTGAGTGACCCATTAAAACGGTAATACTCATCTAGCTTAGGTAACAGTGACTGTACTGCTAACCCTTTTGCTAACTGCACACTCGTCCCAACTTTAGGCAACTCTGCAGTAAGCTGGGCTAATGGTTCATTCTGTGCGCCCGTTTCAAACATCACCGCCAAAACTGCCAGATTGCCAGCCGCATCAGCATGCACAAAATGCGCTTCTAAAGGATATTGATGTCCTTTAATTAAGTTTTCAGAAGGGGTATGGAAGTGAAATTGTTTGAGTTCAAATTCTGTACCATCCACTACCAGTGTATTTTTCCCTGAAACTGAGGCTTGCAGCGTGTGTCCATTGTTGGTCAATGTACCCACAACGCCTGAATAGTGGATATCTAAAGATTTTAAATCAGCTTCAACGAGGCCATTGATATCAATTGGGCTTTGATTTTTGCCCATTTCACAAATTTTAGAAACATGTCCCCAATGTTCAGGGCCACGTTCACCTTCATATCCCCATTCATTTGCTTGCGCCACATAGGTAAAGCAAACGCTAATTGCTAGAGTCAACAGTTGTTTTTTCATTATCGTTCCTTGAGACAGCTTGTTATCTAAAATGTAACATTCAGGTTAATATCACGCGCACATGGTAATACATTCTTCATACCGCATCCGTGGTGAAAAATAACATTACATTGACGTGACTAGTCATTCATTTCAGTTCGCGCTCACCCTTTCCATGGCTAGCGCCGAACAATGTTTTGGCAAAACTGTTCGATATGTTTTCGGGTGGTATTGGGGTTCATTAAAACCGCTTTTTCTCCCGGAATATGTAAACAATGTCCAGTGTCATCATAATGAGTGCGCGCAATCGAATCGACCCAATTGGTGTTGAGATGCTGGCCTTTATGAGATAAGAACTGATGACGATGGTAGAGCGTATTCTCTACTATCGAATCAACCATAGAACCCTGACGTGCGACGTTCATTTCTTGATCAAACATCGATTCAGCACACGTCACTTTCTGTGGGTCATAGAGACGAAAAGTAACACTTGGCCCTTGGTTTTCTACTGCTGCCACCTTGCAGTGTGGTAGAGCGGCTAATTGGCAGCGTAAATAATTAGCATTTTGCAATGTATGACCAATCACGGTTTGGTAGCCTTCGATACCTAAATGTTGCAGTGCTGAATAGGCAGAAAAAACACCCACGGCACTGCGTGAACATTCAATGGTCGATTGCAAATGGCTCTCTTCTCTTTGAGCATGTTCAAAGTAGGAGTAATAACCGGGATCTGTTTTTAATACCGCGAGATCGTGTTTATTTTTGAGCATCACCAAGCTGGAAGTATAAGGGACATAACCCCATTTTTGAAAATCGACCGTAAATGAATCCGCTAATTGTAAACTTTTAATCCTCGGCAATAAGGATTCAATACCCGTCAGTGTTGCCCGATTAAGCGATAAAGGGTTGCGTTCAAAATCATACTCTTGAAAAAACAACATACTCCACCCAACAGCAGCATCAACATGAATATGTGGTTTTATCGAAATCGCATATTCTTGGCATCTTCTTTCTCTTATCGCATAAACCTGTTCAATATCATCAGTTGCGAAGGTATCGGTACTGCCAAATGTCAGCATTATGCTAGGAACAGCAATGCCATTTTTAAAACAGAAAATCAATTGTTGGTCTAATTCAGCCAAATCCATTTCATTGTTATCTTTAACTTTGATCCGAATCGCTTTACCTTGAACATCAACCCCCAACAACGACAAATTTGTCATGTTTGAATAGTGACCTGCTTCTGAATTGAATATCCTGTAATCTTCTCCCGCCAAACCATTCAGAGCTGACTTTGGCAACACTTTTCGAATACCTAATAGATAGCCGTACAAATTACAAAATGTACCTCCTTGTGTGAATACTCCAGTCGCTTGATCACTATCATAACCAGCTAAATGCGCGATTTGCCGCACGACTAATTTTTCCAGTTCAATGGCATCTCCCGCATATTCGCTATAAACCAAGTTAGGGTTGGCGATAGTCGCAAGTAGCACACCGTGAATGGCCGGATCACAAGGTGTCGAGATCACATTTTCCACTGAGCGAGGGTCATCCCAGTTTTTTGAACGTTTGGCTGCATAAAGCGCTAAGTCGTTAAAAGGGTGAATGGCGTGGCTCGAGTGTCGAGGAATGGTGTTTGAATGCCGTAATTGTTGCTGCAATGCAGTATTTACCACGGTTGGCGCATCAATTTTTCGCTCTTCAAGCCAACGGGCGATCTCGTGAATACGATACAAAGGCCAACGATTGGGATCGCGAGCAAAAAAATGCGCTTTCACTGTCTGGAAAATTTGCTCAAACGCAGGGTTCAGTTGGTTGGCGTGCTCATCTAGCCACACGCTATAATACGCTGTTTTCATGATGCTCTCTCCATGCTTAATCCCAAATAAAACGCCGCGTTAGCGGCGTTTTATTACTTTAATTTAAAGTTGGAGACCAAGCGGTCAAGCTCATGGTTTGAGTAAGAGAGTGACTCTGTAGCACTAACGGTTTGTCTGCCACTCACCACCAATGATTCAACGATGTCTCTTATCGCTAGCATATTGCGACTGAGCTCTTCTGCGACTGTACTTTGCTGTTCGGTCGCAGCTGCGATCTGCGTACTCAAATCATCAATTTCGGAAACGGAAGTGCTCATGATGTTTAAACTGCCAGAAACTTCAGACGTTTTATCTGCTGTGGTTTGACATTGGTTTTTAGTTTTGTCCATTGCGGCTACAACGCTATCCGTCCCTTCAAGTAGCTTGGCCAGCATATCTGATATTTCAGTAGTGCTGTTTTGCGTTCTCGCCGCTAAAGCACGAACTTCATCTGCAACCACCGCAAACCCACGGCCTTGCTCACCCGCACGCGCCGCTTCGATCGCCGCATTCAACGCAAGCAAGTTCGTTTGCTCTGAAATAGCGCCAATCACGGTCAATACTTCGCTGATCTTGATCGCATCTTTGTTCATATTGGCAATGCGCTCAGACATCTGTTCAACATCACTCACCAATGAGCTGACCGTTTCAACCGCATTATTCACAATAATAATCGATTGTTTGGCCTCTTTGCTCGCCGAGTCAGTAATGTGATTCGATTGCGTGACGCTCTCTGCCACAGTACGTGCACTTTCACTCATTTCAGTAATGGCCGTCACCACTTGCTCTGTTTCAGATGAGTGCGAAAGCAGCATCCGCTCATTTTCCTTTGCCGTTTGACCTAACTGCTCAATATTAGAGGAGATGTTTTGACTGGCATCAGATATTTGCAACATCATTTTTTGTAGATTTTCTGAGAATAAATTGAAGCCTTGGCTTATCTGCGCTAAGTCATCATCACCATTCACCTCCAAGCGGCGTGTCAAATCACCAGAGCCTTTCGAAAGATCAAGTACCGCTTTTTTCAGGCGTAGCAAAGGCTTGTAGATATAATTAAGAATGACGAAGATTGCCGCGACGCTGATAATGAGCAAAATCACCCCAGTGTAAATAGCGCTACTTTGCGCTTCATACACATTAGCTAACGCCGTACCTTTGTCGACGAACACCATCATGGTCCAGTACATATTATCGGTTAGGTTAACGCGCTTGAAATAACCATCAAACTCAATGCCTAAATAAGGAAATGACAAATGACCAGCATCTTGCTGGCTAAAAAGTTTCTCCATTTCGAGGAAATTAGGGCTGACTTGCGAGGGCGTTCGTCCAATATCACTAGGATCATCACTAGCAAAAAAGACAGCATGCTTGTCGGTTAGTGTCGCTGCACCGCCGGCAAAGCGCATATTACTGACTTGGACAATAACCTCATCCAGTTGGATATCGCCAAGCAGTACTCCAATGAATTGACCTTGTTCATAGACGGGCATCACAGCACTGATCACGCGTTTTCCGGTGATTTTATCTTCATAAATTTCAGTTACCTGAGCAGTTCGAGAGGTTTTTGCTTGCTGATACCAATCCCTACTGGTGAAATTTTGTTGACCTGTAACAACTCCGTTGTCTTTGTCAAACGACATATAGGCACGGCCATCGTCATACGCCATAATGACATTTGAAATTTGCGCACTCTCAGCTAACAATCGAACTAAGTTGACATTCTCTTGATCAGAAAGAGCAGATCGGAAATGTTGTGAACCTTTAACTACGGCTTGATAACGTGTTTTCACCCAAGATTCGAGTTCAGAAACGTGATAGTTGAGCTTGTTTTGAGTTTCTGTGGTTAAAGAGGTAATCATCTTCTCTTTTAACGACAGCATGTTGATGGTGCCCAAAACGATTAAAGAAATCGCAACGAGCAGTGCTACGCTCACATATATTCTGCTTTTAAAACCTAAAGTCATAGATTCACCCTCACCGTATAACAGCTAGAAAGATTAAGGTGAAACTTGATCATATTATTAATATGAATGGTAGACCAATGAGACACCTAGCCAACTTAATAAAATTGGTACACGGCGAACACTTATGCAAGTTATGTCATTAATATTTATTATTGAGTGCGCAAAGTGAATTTTACATTGAAAGACAAGATGATGATTTTTAATGGAAATACGTTGAGATGATGGTTAAGAAAAACGCGCAGTGGTGCTGCGCGCTGACTTATTTTTTATGACGCCACGTTTGGCTTAGAAGCCCAAACGTAAAGCAGCTCTAGAGCAATTGTCGCACCAGCCAAAGCCGTTAGCTCACTTTGATCGTACGGAGGAGAAACTTCAACAACATCCATTCCCACCAAATTAATACCGGCCAATGCACGAATGATTTTCAGCACTTTATCGGAATTCAATCCACCACATACTGGCGTACCCGTTCCAGGAGCAAAAGCGGGATCTAAGCAGTCAATATCAAACGTTAGGTATACGGGTTTATCACCAATAGTTTGACGAATATTAGCGACGATCTCTTCCACTGACATATCATTCGCTTGCATCGCATTGATGACATTAAAACCGTGCCCTTCCTGTTTGTATTCGGTACGAATACCCACTTGCACAGAATGCTTGGCTGAGATTAACCCTTCCTTCGGCGCATGATAGAACATAGTGCCGTGATCATAAGCGCTGCCATTGGCATAGGTGTCTGTATGAGCATCAAAGTGAATCAATGCCATTTCGCCATAATATTTGGCATAAGCGCGCAATATAGGCAGCGTGATAAAGTGGTCACCACCTAAAGCAAGCATGGTTTTGCCACTTTTTAGAATTTCGCTAGTCGCCGCTTCTAAGCGATAAGTGAAATCTTCAGCGTCACCACAATCAAACACCAAATCACCCGCGTCGATCACTTTGGTATCTTGGAACAAGTTAAAGTTCCAAGGAAACTTTTTACCTTCCCATGCAAGGTTCACTGAAGCGCGACGAATCGCATCTGGACCCATTCTCGCCCCCGGGCGACCTGATGTAGCCATATCCAAAGGTACGCCCAGTACCACGACATCGGCATCTGCACTTACTGGGTCTTTAACATAAGGACGACGTACAAACGTCATCGCATTGGAATACAGGGAATAATCAGTTTTAGTAAACAAATCATTCATTTAGAAATCCTCTAGATAGGTATAACCGCTCAAGCCTTGCTCAAGCTCTTGCAATACATTTTCTTGTTCTTCAACCGCCACACGCTGGCTAACTAATTCGCGGTAGTTTTTACGGATAGCATCCACATCAATATGAACATAGCGCATCATATCTTCAACCGTGTCTCCTTCGTTGATCGATACGATTTCGGTTTCTCCATTCTCTGCCATGTTCACCACCACGCTGTGTGTGTCGCCAAATAGGTTATGCATATCGCCTAAGATCTCTTGATAGGCTCCTACAAGGAAGAATCCCATCAAATACGGTTCATCAGCATTCCATGCTGGCACTGGCAGCGTTGTTTCAATACCTTGCCCCTCGACGTATTGCTCGATGGCACCATCAGAATCACAGGTGATATCCAGCATCACGGCGCGGCGATCTTCCACTTTTTCAAGGCCAGACAATGGCAACACAGGGAAAACTTGGTCGATTCCCCACGCATCTGGCAATGATTGAAACAGTGAAAAGTTAACAAAAAACTTATCCGCCAAACGCTCATTCAGTTCATCCAAAATAGGACGATGGAAACGGTTTTTGGTACTCATTTGCAGTGTCAATTCGTGATAAATGCGCAGCGATAGCTGTTCAGCCCAAGCACGGTGCTGAAGGTTAATAACGCCAGTCGAAAACTGGTTGTGCGCTTCCGACAGATCGCTTTGTGTATCGTTGTAAATTTCAATCAGTGCACGCGCATCAGAGCCTTCACTTAAGCTTTGCCAGTTACGCCACATGTTTTGTAGCAATACCGGAGCTTCTTCACCGACTTCTGGAATCTCTTCTGGGTAATACGCTTCTGTACCAATAACATTAGTGATAAGTACGGCGTGGTGCGCAGTAATTGAGCGGCCTGATTCAGAAATAATGACTGGCCTTGGCTGACTATATAACTGGCACACATCGCTCACTGTGCTTACGATATTGCGTGCATATTCAGCTAAACCATAGTTCATCGAGTTGGATGATTGACTGCGCGTACCGTCGTAGTCCACCGCCAAACCGCCACCCACATCGAAGAAGTCAATCTCCGCACCAATATCACGCAGCTCGCAGTAAAAACGCGCCGCTTCGTTCACGCCATTACGCACATCACGAATATTCGCCATTTGCGAACCTAAGTGGAAATGCACCAGTTGCAACGCTTCTAATTGCTGCTCTTTTTTAAGGCGTTCGATAACGGTCAACACTTGAGATGCAGAGAGCCCAAACTTCGACTTTTCACCGCCACTCGCTTGCCATTTTCCCGCGCCTTGAGAGGCTAAACGAATGCGGAGCCCTAAACGTGGTTTCACGCCTAGGCTTTTCGCTTCTTTCAGCACGAGATCCAGCTCAGACAATTTTTCCAAAACAATGAATACTTTATGGCCAAGTTTTTCACCAATCAGGGCCAGACGAATGTACTCTCTGTCTTTGTAGCCGTTACATACAATCACTGAACTTGCTTGTTGGGCTAAAGCCAATACCGCCAATAATTCTGGCTTACTGCCCGCTTCCAATCCAAGCTGCTTAGTTTCTAGCTGGGCTTGGCTGGCTAAAATTTCATCCACCACTTCTTTTTGTTGGTTTACTTTGATTGGGTAGACCAACAAGTAGTTGTTTGGATATTGGTATTCTTCAATCGCCTGATTAAAGGCGTCACAAATGTTATGTACGCGTTGATGCAGGATCTGCGGAAAACGTACAAGCACAGGCAAATTTAAATCACGCGTTTCAAGCTGCTTTACGATCGAACTCAAGGGGGTTTGGTGCGCCTTATCATGGCGCGGCGAAACATAAACTTCGCCTTGATTGTCAATACCGAAGAAGCCTTGGCTCCAATAATGAACGTTGTAGTCAGCGCGAACGCGATCTAATTTGGATGGTTGTTCCACATCTAATCTCACAAAAACAGAGAGTAAAAAGTGAATCAGAAAGTCTGATATCACGACTTGACGCCTGTAACGTCAGGCGCATTAACGGTTAAAAGCGTATGTGTGTCTAATGATAATAATTTGTCGTTAAGATTACGTTTGATTATCACCAGTTCGCTATAAAAAGTGGATGAAATTTAATACAAAATCAAACGTTGCTACTGATAAGCTCGTCAAACTTCTTATTGCCGTGTAGCCCTTCTAAATCAGCTTCTTCTGCAATTAAATCTCGCAATGAAGCGCTAATTTCCGTGGCTCTTTGTAAATCCTCAATCGCTTGTTCTTCGGCTCCGATACGCGCATACGCACATGCTCGTTGGTACAAGGCTGGCGCATTAGCATCATCTAACTCTAGCACGCGATTACATAGGCTCAGTGCCCAGTAGTATTCCCGAATTTCCATCGCAGCATCTGCTTTGTATGTCAACGCTTCCAAATCTCCGGGACGGATTTTTAAAATTTCGTCATACACTTCAATACGCTGCTCTGGTGTTTGGACACTTTGCGCTCTCAACCATAAGTTATGGATTTCATTAATAATTTCAATTTCACGGTTGTTTTCGGTAATGATGCGTGTTTTGCGCTTAAGATCTCGCTCCAAGGCGAGGAATTTTTTCTCATATTCCTGCGCAATTTGATTTAGCCGTTTATCGGCCAACTCACGCGTGTTGTGCTTCACTTCTTTAAGTGACTGCCAACCAATTAATGCAACTAACGAGGCAACACCAGCGATGACATAGAAAAAATAGGTCACCGTCACATTCGAGTAATTCAGTGACTTGTCTGCAACGGACAGTTCTCTGTCGGTAATTTGAATCGTGAGTCGCCGTTCAAGATCTTGTTGATCTTGTCTTAACGCTTTCAGCTCATCCAATATGTAGCGCTCAACCAAAGGACGATCCAATATTGGCGATTCAGAATAAGGCTCTTCCTGTGCCAGTGTTGGGAAAGACGTTAGCACTATCAGGAACAAGAACATCTGCAATAATTGCCGCACAATCGGTTGCTCATTTATTTTTCTCACTCTCTACCTCTTTCATCAGACACGTTGTCGATTTATTCGTCGCCATTTTCAAATCTGCACACCGATGGACCCAAATTTCTCTGGCCTGTCATCCACACATAACCATTTTAACT
>NZ_CAWNJO010000043.1:0-53164 GCF_963874835.1 Vibrio sp. V12_P9A6T4
GATCCGGCTGAACATTTAATTCCAAGACTTCACAATCTTTCATATTGCACAAAATATAGATTGAGCGATAAAGCTCTTTACCTACATTCCCTTTCAAGATCTTAAATCTGTATTTCGGTGTCCAAACTATGTGGTATTTGCAACGCCAATATACATGTGATGAACTTCTATAATCGCCCATGTTTTTAGTTTCCTCTTACTTGTGGTGAATAAGAGGTTTACTTCTAGCATGGGCACTCCTTCGGGCAATAGCCCCAAGGTTGAATCACCACCGCCCAAGGCGGTGGTTTAGGGATGACAACAAAAAAGCCAGCATCTGTTCTGCTGGCTTTTTATTTGGGATTATTACGAAAATTTGCGCTAATCAATTTGTGGGCAGTTAGATATTCTGCGACTGCTTCCAAACCGCCAGTTCAACCCACATTTGTTCGAGTTGTTGCAACTCTTCTTCTGTGAGCAGTGCTAAGGTCGTTTGAGATTCAGATGTCGGACCGTCTTTGAGAGAGCGAATCTGCG
Source organism: Vibrio sp. V12_P9A6T4 (assembly GCF_963874835.1). Classification (NCBI taxonomy): domain Bacteria; kingdom Pseudomonadati; phylum Pseudomonadota; class Gammaproteobacteria; order Vibrionales; family Vibrionaceae; genus Vibrio; species Vibrio sp. V12_P9A6T4. The sequence continues at coordinate 517 of NZ_CAWNJO010000043.1, forward strand.
CATAAAAATCCTTCTTTAATTGCGATATCACAGGGTCCACAACCGATTCCTATAAAAATACTAAAATTCTCAAAAATAATACCATTTTTCATAGACATGTCTTATGTCGTGTTAAGTTATGGAATAGTTATCACATTTCTAATATCTAAGCCTAAAGTATCAAAATTACAATTTAAAATTATTCACTAGGCTATCGAGTTGCTTAGAAACTTTTTTCAAATGTTCGCTACTGACAGTGAGTTCCTCAGCTACTGTTGTTGTTTCCATGGTGAGATGATTAATATCTTCAACGGTGCGGTTGATTTCACTGACCACACTTGATTGCTCTTCCGTTGCCGTCGCCACTTGAATGTTTTGATCACTAATATTCTCTATATAAACGCGGATCTGTTTTAGCGAGCTATTGGCATTTTCAGCTTGTTCAACCACCAACAAACTCTGCTCTCGGCCTTGGGACATTGCCCCAACCGCCCGTTTCGATTCTTCCTGTAAGTTATTAATGACTCTTTGAATTTCTTCGGTTGATGCAGCAGAACGGCTTGCTAAATTTCGCACCTCATCGGCAACGACCGCAAAGCCTCGACCTTGCTCTCCCGCTCGCGCCGCCTCAATCGCTGCGTTCAATGCAAGTAAGTTCGTTTGCTCGGAAATGCTACGAATAGTCTCAAGTATCGAGCTGATGTTAACCACTTGACCAGCCAAAGAGCCTACGACTTGTGCAGCTTGCTCTAATTCAGTGATCAAATCTGCAATTTGCACTTGTGCTTTCTCTACTACAGTGGTGCCATTTTCCGCCTGATGAGTGGCCTGTTTCGCAACGTCGGCAGCTTGAGCTGCGTTGTTTGCAATTTCGCCTACCGTTGCACCTAGTTCATGAATGGCAGTGGCCACTTGAACTGTTCTATCACGTTGCGAAGTGCAGTTGTTTTTAGTTAATAGTGCCCGAGCTGAAACTTGGTTAGCCGTATTCGCTAATTCATAAGAACTCGAAGCCACTTGCTTGATCGCTACATGTACTTTCTCAATGAAGTCGTTAAAACTGTCGCTAATTTTCGATAACTCATCTTGGCCACCTAAATCAATGCGAGCATCTAGCGCCATGTTTTCAGCTGCCAAAGCAATGGATTTTTGTAGGCTGGCCACTCGCGTTTTTAGGCCGATAACAATAAAGAATGAAGTGACAAACGAAATTAGCACGCCAATACCAATAATGATAAACATGTGATTTTGCCCTTGAGCATAACTCTTTTGGCTATTGACGTTCTGCTGTTTGGCCTGCTCTAGTAGCGAATCGAGGATCACATTGGCTTTTTTACGCAGTTCACCATAGGTAACCGCGTATTGATCTCGGTATATGTTGCGCGCCGTATCTAGATCGCCCTTTTCAAATGCCGCCAACATAGGATTAAGTTGAGTACTGACCATTTTTTCAAAGTCAGTCAACAGCTGCTGAACTTGTCTACGCTGTTCTGGATCCACTTGTGACTGAACTGCGTGCTCGACAGACTGCCTCATTTCAGGGATATCTTCGTCACGTGTCTCTTTCACGCGTGTGAGGACACCCTTTTTATCTCTTAACGACGTCTCTTGAAGTAACATCATATCGATACCAACCCGCATACGGGGAATTCGAGAGGCAACTTCAGCCATTGAACGCATTGGCGCGGCCGTATTGAGATAGAGCTGTTCTGCCTGTCGTTGAATCGTCGACATGCTATTGAAGCTCGCCATTCCAACAATAATCAACGCAACGCAAGGTAATAACACTGCAAAAATTAATCGCGATTGTAAGGTAAACCGATTAGCAAACATCTTTTATATCCTTTTTAGTTGTAGCGCCATTATGTTATGGGGACAGATCTTAACCAATGAATGGTTTCTTATTTATTAAAAAGTTATCTTTTCTAGAACGTTTTAAATTAAATTAATGACTTTTATGACGTTAACTCAATAGCTAAGTATAGGCAATTTTAGGTTGAATGAGAGATGTGGAGTCAGCCGTATTTGTGGCACAGATGATCTTTTCAAAAAGACCACCACGATTTCAACGCTGAATGGAAATCCTTCACTTGTTAGATGGGCTGCTCGCTAGAAGTAAAAAGCCGAAGCAATCAATGCTCCGGCTTTTATTCTTTATCACCTTAGAATAAAGGTGGATACGTGAAACGATTACTCGTCTTCAGAATCGCTGCTCGGTTCAGAGTCAGCCTCTTCTGCGTCACTTTGTACTTCTAAAATTGCAACGCTCGCTTCACCTTCTGGCAATTCCTCACCTTCTGGTAACTCAACATCTTCAATTTCTTCAATACGTTGTAAACCTACGACGTTTTCATCTTCAGCGGTGCGAATCAAGGTCACACCTTGAGTATTGCGTCCCACTTGGCTCACTTCCGCGACGCGAGTACGAACGAGCGTACCGGCATCGGTGATCATCATGAACTCATCGCCTTCTTCAGTTTGCACTGCGCCGACAACTTGACCATTACGCTCAGACACCTTGATTGAAACAACGCCTTGAGTTGCACGACCTTTAGTTGGGTATTCCCCTAAGGTTGTACGTTTACCATAGCCGTTTTGTGTCACTGTTAAGATGTCGCCGTCATTTGAAGGAACAATCAGCGATACCACTTGGTCGCCTTCTGCTAGCTTCATACCACGAACACCGGACGCTGTGCGTCCCATGGCGCGAACACCTTTGAACTTAATTTCTGGCTGGCCATGTTCATCAAGAACAGGCTGACCATTTTCATCCAATACTGGCGTTTCTTCTGATTCTTTAAAGCGAACCACCTTACCAAATTTAGAAAACAGCATAATTTCACTGTTGCCATCGGTAATGTCCACACCAATCAAAGAATCATCTTCACGCAAGTTAACCGCGATCAAACCGTTAGAACGCACGTTGGCGAAGCTTGAAAGTGATGTTTTCTTCACTGTACCGTCACCGGTCGCCATAAAGATAAACTTATCATCACTAAACTCAGTGACTGGTAAAATCGCAGTAATACGTTCCCCTTCTTCCAGAGGAAGAATGTTAACGATAGGTTTACCACGCGCTGTACGGCTCGCTAGCGGTAATTGATAGACTTTCAAACGGTATGTCTTACCACGAGTCGAGAAGCAAAGAATATGGTCATGAGTATTCGCCACAAGAAGACGCTCAATGTAGTCTTCTTCTTTCATCTTCGTCGCGCTCTTACCTTTACCACCACGGCGTTGTGCTTCGTAATCGCTGAGGATCTGGTATTTCACATAACCTGCATGAGAAAGTGTAACGACCACATCTTCACGAGCAATCAGCTCTTCCATGTCGATATCGTGAGTTGCCGCGGTAATTTCAGTGCGTCGTGCGTCACCAAAAGCATCACGAACAGTTTCAAGCTCTTCGCGGATAACTTCCATCAAACGTTCAGTGCTGGCAAGGATATGCATCAGTTCAGCGATTTCTTCCAGAAGAGCTTTGTACTCATCAAGAATTTTTTCGTGCTCTAAACCTGTCAATCTGTGCAGACGAAGTTCAAGAATTGCTTGGGCTTGTTGCTCAGTTAAGAAATATTTGCCATCACGGATACCGTATTCTGGTTCAAGCCATTCAGGACGAGCGGCATCGGTTCCAGCACGTTCAAGCATTGACGCTACGTTGCCAAGATCCCAACCACGAGCAATCAAGCCTTCTTTTGCTTCTGCTGGCGTTGCTGCGCGGCGAATCAATTCGATGATTTCATCAATGTTGGCTAACGCGAGAGCAAGTGCTTCTAGAATGTGGGCACGATCACGAGCTTTACGCAGTTCAAAAATAGTACGACGCGTCACCACTTCACGGCGGTGATCAACAAAGCATTTCAACATTTCTTTCAAGTTGAATAGCTTAGGTTGACCATTATCCAGCGCAACCATGTTGATGCCGAATGTCGTTTGTAACTGTGTTTGAGCGTAAAGGTTGTTCAGAACTACTTCACCAACCGCATCACGTTTACATTCGATAACAATACGCATGCCGTCTTTATCAGACTCATCACGCAGTGCACTGATGCCTTCGACTTTTTTCTCTTTAACCAACTCAGCAATTTTTTCAATCAAGCGTGCTTTGTTCACTTGATAAGGGATTTCTCTGACGATAATGGTCTCTTTACCATTCTTCTCGACTTCGATATCCGCTTTAGAGCGCATGTAGACTTTACCGCGCCCTGTTTTATAAGCGTCGATAATTCCTTTGCGGCCACTGATTAATGCTGCTGTTGGGAAATCTGGGCCCGGAATGTAGTCCATCAACTCATCAATGGTGATGTCTTCATTATTTATATAGGCCAAGCAACCCTCAACCACTTCCGTTAGGTTATGGGGTGGAATGTTGGTTGCCATACCTACTGCAATACCGGATGAGCCATTCACCAGTAGGTTAGGAATTTTCGTAGGAAGAACCGCAGGGATCTGTTCTGTACCGTCATAGTTCGGTACATAATCGACCGTTTCTTTGTCGAGATCGGCAAGCAGTTCATGGGCAATTTTTGACATGCGTACTTCGGTGTAACGCATTGCTGCCGCAGAGTCACCATCGATCGAGCCAAAGTTACCTTGGCCATCGACCAACATGTAACGCAATGAGAACGGCTGCGCCATACGAACAATCGTATCGTATACAGCACTATCACCATGCGGGTGATATTTACCAATCACATCGCCCACAACACGGGCAGATTTTTTATATGGTTTATTCCAATCGTTACCAAGCACATTCATCGCGAATAGAACGCGACGGTGTACTGGTTTTAGGCCATCACGCACATCTGGAAGAGCACGACCCACGATAACGGACATCGCGTAGTCTAGGTATGAACCTCTTAGCTCATCTTCAATGTTTACGGGCGTGATCTCTCTAGCTAGATCGCTCATAGAGCCATTATCCCTCTATCTTTTGATCGTATATTCGATACGTACAAGGCCGAAAAATATAACACATAATTCACTACTTCGGCATCCCTTTCCCTTTCCTTTTATCAGGTTGTGACCTTTGTTGTGTATCAAGTGCCGAGAAATTGCACATTCATTCCATACCCGGCTGATTAATGGCCAAATTTTAGCCAAAAATTAATGGAATAAAGATAACCTGTAGCCTGTGATAATCAACTGGTTATAATACCCCACACAACTAAAGATGCCTATTTTGATAGCAAGAGCGAATCTAACATGACTAAAGCACAAAACGTTGATCTTAATGAAATTAAAAAGTTTGAAGAGATGGCGTCACGCTGGTGGGATCTGGATGGTGAATTTAAGCCACTGCATCAGATTAACCCGTTAAGATTGAACTATGTGTTAGTCAATGCCAACGGCCTATTTGGCAAGAAGGTGCTCGATGTAGGATGTGGTGGCGGAATTTTAGCCGAAAGCATGGCGCGAGAAGGTGCGCAAGTGACTGGCTTAGACATGGGCAAAGAACCGCTTGAAGTCGCTCGTTTACATGCTTTAGAAACAGGAACAAAGCTCACTTATATTCAAAGTACGATTGAAGACCACGCCGCTGGCAACCCACACACATATGATGTTGTCACTTGCATGGAAATGCTTGAGCATGTTCCAGACCCATTGTCCGTTGTTCAAGCCTGCTCTGCGTTGGTCAAACCCGGCGGTCATGTTTTCTTTTCTACGCTCAATCGTAATTTTAAGTCTTACCTGTTTGCCATCGTGGGCGCAGAGAAGTTACTACGCATTGTTCCAGAAGGCACACATGATCATGAAAAATTCATCCGCCCATCGGAACTGATTAAGATGATTGATAAAACAAACCTGCAAGAGCAAGGAATAACAGGCCTACTTTATAACCCGTTAACCGATACTTACCGTTTAGGGCGCAATGTTGATGTCAATTACATCGTTCATACTCAGCTTTTTTAAAGTCAGTGGTCATCTAATATGCCATTATGGATAGCGTATTGCTCACGTTAAAAATTAAGCCGAATAGCACATTTTTTCTCGGTTTCTAGGCTGTTTTTTGTGCTCTAGATTCCATTTTAACCACATCGAAAATCGCTCCCTTTTTTCCTCAAAGATCAAGAAGTTTTTTTTTGATTGTGGTTACATCTAAACCAAACTCAAAACGGTAATTTTCTACAATCAAATCGGCTCTTTGATCATCAGTAAGTGGGTACTAACTGTTTTTTTTATTTTTGCTAGTTATCCACAAGCTGTCCCAGATCTGTAACTTGAAATGAGCTTCAGATAGCACTATCTTGTAACTCGCAAAGCAAAGAACCCCTATATGTTGTGTTTGCACTACAATATATAGATAAATTCAGATCACAAAGCCGCGATGAAATTTACAACAATTCTACAAAAATACGGCCTTAATCAGTTTTGTTAGGGAAATGAAGCAGAATGAACCAAAAACTTACTGTCACCAAGCGTGATGGACGCAAAGAAACAATTGATCTTGAGAAAATCCACCGTGTAATCGCGTGGGCTGCGGAAGACCTGCACAATGTCTCTGTATCACAAGTAGAACTGAAAGCTCACATTCAGTTTTACGATGGTATTACGACCTCTGACATCCATGAGACTATCATCAAATCCGCTGCCGATTTGATTTCAGAAGAGACGCCAGATTACCAATATCTAGCGGCTCGTCTTTCGGTGTTCCATTTGCGTAAAAAAGCCTACGGACAATACGAGCCACCCACTTTGTACAACCATGTCTCTCATTTGGTTGAAATGGGCAAATACGATAAGCACCTTATCGAAGATTATACTCGCGCAGAATTTGAAGAACTCGACACTTATATCGACCACGCACGTGACCTTAATTTTTCTTACGCCGCGGTAAAACAGCTTGAAGGTAAGTACTTCGTGCAAAACCGTGTGACGAAACAAATTTATGAGAGTGCCCAGTTCCTCTACATTTTGGTCGCCGCTTGCTTATTCGCGAAATATCCAAAAGAAAACCGTCTCGATTACATTAAGCGTTTTTACGACGCAACATCAATGTTCAAAATCTCGCTGCCAACGCCAATCATGTCGGGCGTGCGCACGCCTACCCGTCAATTTAGCTCATGTGTGTTGATTGAATGTGGTGACAGCTTAGATTCAATCAATGCCACAGCAAGCTCTATCGTACGTTATGTATCACAGCGTGCGGGTATTGGTATTAACGCGGGCCGCATTCGTGCATTAGGCTCGGAAATTCGCGGTGGTGAAGCATTCCACACGGGTTGTATTCCTTTTTATAAATATTTCCAAACCGCAGTGAAATGCTGTTCTCAAGGTGGTGTACGTGGTGGCGCAGCCACTGTCTTCTACCCTTTGTGGCACGGTGAAGTGCAGTCGCTACTGGTATTGAAAAATAACCGCGGCGTTGAAGAGAACCGTGTTCGTCATATGGACTATGGTGTTCAGCTCAATAAGTTGATGTATTCTCGCTTAGTTCAAGGCGGTAATATCACCCTATTCTCCCCTTCTGATGTGCCTGGATTGTATGACGCATTCTTCGAAAACCAAGACGAATTCGAACGTTTGTATGTTCAATATGAGAATGACACTTCGATTAAAAAAGAGACGGTGAAAGCGGTAGAACTGTTCTCCCTATTGATGCAAGAACGTGCCTCCACTGGCCGTATCTACATCCAGAACGTTGACCACTGCAATACGCACAGCCCGTTTGATGCGTCTGTAGCGCCTGTTCGCCAATCCAATCTCTGTTTGGAGATCGCACTACCGACGAAACCGCTGTCTAATGTTGAAGATAATGAAGGTGAGATTGCGCTATGTACGCTTTCGGCATTCAACTTAGGTTCAATTCAATCTCTGGATGATTTCGAAGAGTTGTCTGATCTTGTGGTTCGTGCGCTAGACGCACTGTTGGATTATCAAGATTACCCACTGCCTGCCGCTTATAAGTCAACCATGAATCGCCGTACATTGGGTGTAGGCGTGATTAACTACGCTTACTATCTGGCGAAAAATGGCGTGAAATATTCGGACGGTAGTGCAAATGGTTTGACACACCGCACTTTTGAAGCGATGCAATATTACCTGTTGAAGGCTTCAGTCGCGTTAGCCAAAGAACAAGGCCGATGCCCTCTATTCCATGAAACAAATTATGCCAAAGGCTTGCTGCCTATCGACACCTATAAAAAAGATGTCGACCAAATTTGCGCAGAACCTTTGCATTATGATTGGGATGCGCTGCGCGCAGAGATCATGGAATTTGGCTTACGTAACTCAACGTTAACAGCGTTAATGCCTTCAGAAACCTCTTCGCAAATTTCCAATGCCACCAACGGTATTGAGCCTCCTCGCGGTTATGTTTCAGTAAAAGCCTCAAAAGATGGCATCTTGAAACAAGTCGTGCCGGATTTCATTAATTTGAAAGAGAACTATGAGTTATTGTGGAATATTGGTTCTAACAACGGCTATCTGCACCTAGTCGGCATCATGCAGAAATTTGTTGACCAAGCGATTTCCGCTAATACCAACTACGACCCCAGCGCGTATGAAAGTGGCAAAGTACCAATGAAACAGTTGCTGCAAGATCTGCTGACGGCATATAAATTTGGTGTGAAAACCTTGTACTATCACAACACTCGTGATGGCGCGAAGGATGATCAAAAAGACGCAGTACAGGCACAAGATGATGATTGTGCGGGCGGCGGTTGTAAGATCTAACTCTATTTCACTCAACGTATTCAATAATGCTCCCCACGCAGGGGAGCTTAAAAGGGATTGAGGCATTTATGGCTTACAGTACTTTTTCTCAAAAAAAGAATGATCAACTCAAAGAACCGATGTTTCTTGGCCAATCGGTTAACGTGGCTCGTTACGACCAGCAAAAGTTTGAAATTTTTGAAAAACTGATAGAAAAACAGCTCTCGTTCTTCTGGCGTCCAGAAGAAGTCGACGTATCGAGTGATCGCATTGATTACAACAAGCTTCCAGATCATGAAAAGCACATTTTTATCTCGAACTTGAAATATCAAACGCTATTGGATTCAATCCAAGGTCGCAGCCCTAACGTGGCACTGCTACCGCTGGTTTCGCTTCCTGAAGTGGAAACATGGATTGAAACCTGGTCATTTTCAGAAACAATCCACTCACGTTCATACACTCATATTATTCGTAATATTGTGAATGATCCTGGTATTGTGTTTGATGACATCGTCGAAAATGAACATATATTGAAACGCGCAAAAGACATTGCACACTATTACGATGATCTGATCCAACTGTCTAATGACTATCACCGTTTTGGTGAAGGAACACATCAGATTAATGGTGAGAGCGTCAAAATTAGCTTGGGTGACCTGAAACGCAAACTTTATCTTTGCTTGATGTCAGTCAATGCGTTGGAAGCGATTCGTTTCTATGTCAGCTTCGCCTGCTCATTTGCCTTTGCAGAGCGCGAATTGATGGAAGGTAACGCCAAAATCATCAAGTTGATTGCACGTGATGAAGCTTTGCACCTGACTGGTACACAGCATATGATCAACTTGCTGCGTAATGGACAAGACGATTTCGCCTTCTTACAAATCGCTGAAGAGTGCAAGCAAGAGTGTTTTGATTTGTTCAAAGCGGCTGCTGAACAAGAAAAAGAGTGGGCTGAATATCTGTTTAAAGATGGTTCGATGATTGGTTTAAACAAAGACATTCTGTGCCAATACGTTGAATACATCACCAACGTTCGTATGCAAGCGGTTGGTTTAGATATCGCCTACCCCGGCGCAACATCAAACCCAATTCCTTGGATTAATGCGTGGTTGTCTTCAGACAACGTACAAGTTGCACCTCAAGAAGCAGAAATCAGCTCCTACCTTGTAGGCCAAATTGACAATGAAGTTCGTGCCAATGACTTCGAGGACTTTGAGCTGTAATGGCGACCATTAAAATCAACAAAGTTACAACCATAGAATCAAACTCTTCCAATACTTTATTGGAAAGTATGGAGAGTGCGGGGCTAGAGCCAGAGTACAACTGTCGCGATGGTCACTGTGGTGCCTGTCGCTGCACGCTCGTTAAAGGCGAAGTGGAATACGTTGGTTTTGCGATGGCTTACACAGAGCGCAACGAAATATTGCCCTGTATTTGTAAAGCCAAAAGCCATGTGGAACTTGCTGGTGTTAATTATCGACCCAAAGCAAGGCGAGCCTAATCTCGATCTGCCAATAGTGCACTGTTAACGCATCACACATTGGCGCGTTAAAAAGATAAAGCCAGAGCTATGCTCTGGCTTTATACATTCCTAGAAGAATGCCATCAGCCGTACCCATTGATACGGATTTGTTAGCGATTTCTCTGCCATCCCCATCAAACAATGAAAGTCTATATCCTTGATAGCTAGGCGTATCTAAGTCTGATGGAGCGTTGAGCCATAAAGAAACAACATCACTCATTTCATTACTCAATGCCTCACCTAAGATCACTTTTTGACTTGCAACTTTATACCAAACTAAAATTTTCGATTGGTTAAACATGTCAGCCTCCTGCTGAATTTCATCGAGCGGACTGACAGTGTACAGAGAAAAGATGTGTAAAAAAGACCCAATTTTGAAACAATTTTATCTGATGCGTGAAATCATGAGCTTAGTCTTTAGACGAAATAATCATAAGCTAAGCACCTCACCGAACCTACGGAATAAGCCAAAAAATCATGCAGTTACCACCCGATACAATTTAAACATAAAGAGCCTCATTATCAATAACTTAGATTTAAAAACACGCTAACACATTGAGTTAATTAGTCAATAACGCTCGCAGGTAAAAACATCTCTTTGACGGAGATCAATGCCCCATACTGAGCAAAAATAGGCTTATTCGATAAATAGCGGCGTAACATATCAGCCGCGATGGTCCCCATTAACTCCCTCTGCTCATCGGCGCTGTAACGACGCTTGAATTTGAGGATCTGTCCCCACTCTCCCTGCGGAGCCGATAAAGCTAGGCTAAATTGATCATCATTTAATACACCAGTCACGAGCGATAACGAAGTAGAACACTTTTCCTTCGTTGCGCCAGCAAGCGCTAATGACGCCGCGAGTGGATCTTGATCGCCTAAGCCCGATTCAACGTTGCGGCTCAAAATCCAGCAGTGACCGCTCAACGCTTCCACTTGCTCGTTACTTAACAACCAACTGGCAAGCCAACCTTTGGTCGCTTGTTCTGCAATAGAGATCGATAATCCTTTGTCTTGCATTAAATGACCGATATGCGTGAGCATAGGTTCATCGACACTCACAACATGTTGTTCCAAATGCTGGTAGATGATCTGTAGTAGTTTTACTCGGCGTTCTAAATCACTTTTCGGACCAAACAATTTCACCTCAATAAAAGGCAGATAAGAACGATACCCCAGCATATACCCTTCCGGTAAGACTAATTTATCCAACTTATCTGAAATGGCCGATTCCGATGAACCCAGAGTGAATAAACGGCTGCACTCTAATCCCGTTTGTTGTGGGTATGTCGCTAGCAAGTCAGGTAAAATCTGTTCAGAGACCATCAACTTAAACTCTTTGGGTACTCCGGGGGTGAAATAACAAACACAATCATTAATCTGAACTTTAAAGCCGCAAGCCGTCCCTATTGGGTTATCAATGATGTCAGAGCACTCCGGTAACATCGCTTGTTTGAGGTTACTTTCTGGCATCACAACACCACGCTGCGCAAAAAATTCGTCCAGTTTTTGCTTCCACAGCACAGACAACACCAACTTTTGGTCCGCCGCTTGAGCCGCCGCCGCCGCACTTAAATCATCAGACGTTGGGCCGAGCCCACCATTCACGATCAATACATCATTATTGAAACTGAGCATCAGTAACTCTTCAACCAAGGCTTGCTGGCTATCGCCTACCGTTGATCGTTTTACTAACGAAAAACCCTGCTGGAAGAACTCACTGGATAACCAAGCAGCATTGGTATCGACAATATCGCCATGGAGCACTTCCTCACCCGTGCTTAACATTGCTATTTTCAACATATCATGGTGTCCTTTTATGTACGCTTACAGGTGTGCTATCAATCAATACGGCAGAGAATAAAGTGCAATATATAACGCTTTGAATGCTATTTTTCTCATAAGTTTCCTTATTTACATAATTTGCTGTTTTCATCACCGCCGCTTTAATAGATAATTGTGATTCTGATCATTAAAAACAAAACTTTGGAGCCCTCCGTGTCAAAGAAAAGCATCATACCATTGATGTTATCGTTTTCGGCTTGTGCTAGTGCCACTGCATACGATTTCAACCAACACATTGAGTTTTCCTATACGGTCGACTGCAATCAAATTTCTTGTTTTAATGACGATCCGAATATTTACCAATCGAACTCTCCATTTTTAGCAAGCTTAGCAGAGTCGCAACCGCTAAACCTTGAAGAGCCCGCGCTGCCTAAATATCTTACCGTGCAAGATACAAAAGACTGGGACTATCTCAAAGGCCAAACCTATACCATCTTAGGATTAAGCGTAGCAACCGTTGGTTTAATGACATTTTTGCCTGCATCCATTACCAAATGGGATGAAGAGGATCGCAGCATAAGCGGCATAGGCAGCAAATGGAAAGATAACGTATCATCCGGCCCCACTTGGGATAGAGATGAGCATTATCTCAACTACATTATGCACCCCTACTTTGGCGGCGTTTACTACACAGCCGCAAGACATGCTGGATTTAATGAGTTTGAATCTTTTCTTTACTCCGGTGTTATGTCGACTTTCTTTTGGGAATATGGCGTAGAATCGTTTGCCGAGATACCGTCATGGCAAGACTTGTTTATTACGCCCTTTTTCGGTGCGGTTGTCGGTGAGCTGATGTTTGAAGCGGAACAAGATATTGTTACCACAGGTGGTGAAGTGTTGGGTTCATCGACTCTGGGTGATGTCACACTTTTCTTCCTCAACCCTGTTGGACATATCCATGGCTGGGTATCAAATGCTTGGGGAGGCAATGCCGAAGTAGAATTTAATGGCACACCTTGGTTTGGTAACCAAGATGCCGCAAAGTTTGCTTTGGACTCAGGCGCTAGCTATGATTCGCAATTTTATGGCCTTAATCTCAAAGTCAGTTTCTAAAAAACAGGGCTAAACACAAGGCCAATGCCTAAAGCCAAGGCTATTTTTGTGGCCCAAGTATGAATACTGACAAGCAAGAGACTGCGTAAATGTAAAAAATTGACTCTCATCAAGTCTTATCTAAGATAGGCCTCTACACTGAAGTGAAAGGAATTCAAGATCAACGATTTATCTTTCGTTAGCTTGCTATGGGAGGCCTATTATGAACAGTACTTTTATCGTCAATTTCGTCGGCAGTGCAACACCAGCCACAATTAAGCATCTTGCCGCGATCACTCATGAAAATGGTGGAAAATGGTTAATAAGTAAAGTGAACTTTATTGAAAACCAAGTAGCTGCCGTCATTAAAATAGAGTTACCGACCTCAAATGCCGTTATCGTTCAACAAGCATTTAGAGAACAACCCGATCTTCTGGTGCAGATTGTTGATTCTGACGTACATCAACACGAAAAAGAAACGATTTACCAACTGCGGATTGATGCAAACGACCGTGCAGGCATCGTCAACGAAATCACCCACCTTCTTGATAATCAAGGTATCAATATTTTAGATATGGATTGCCAACGCGTTTTTATTGCGGGTGGCGGTGGTGTCAGCTCAAGTTTATTTACCGCCAACCTAGCCATCAAGCTCCCAGCTGCGATACAAATTGAAGACGTAGCCGATGAGCTTGAAGCGCTCAGTGAAGATACGCGCGTGATATTAGAAGTGTAATCTCGCTTACGCCCCCGAAAAAAGGAAGCTGATGCTTCCTTTTTTATCGACCTCACTATCTATTAAGTAAGATTAAAGTTGTGATTCAGTTAACAAAATCAACTAATTGCATTCGCGAAATGACGACCATATTCCAATATTAGAGAGCGGGTAACCATAATTAATCTAAGCCTGCAAATCCTAGATGCCGAATAACTTGAAGACGCCGTCAGATGGATAAACGGATGATTACTAATGAGTATTAACAAACCTTGTGACTCTGGCAATCAAACGTAACCAACATCACGGTAACCTCAAGTACAACAGGTAAACCAATATGCCCAGCAATAAGGTTGGGTTGTTTTAATGGTGGTAACGTCATGTTGAAGCTTGAAAATATTAAGGTCAGCTACAAGCTGACCGCTATTATCGCGGTTGCAATTGTTGGCTTATTGAGCTTACTGTTCATTGCAACTAGCGCGCTGAGAAGTAACTTAGTCGTAGAGCGTGAAGCGAGGTTGAACGCAGTTATCGATACTCTCCTCTCACAAATCTCACACCTTCAGAAAACACTCCCCGAAGACGAAGCTAAATCACAAGCGAAGATACTCATCAACAACACACGTTTTGACAGCAACAACTATCTTTTTGCTATCGATGAGTCTCGTTACACCATTGCCCATCCGATTCGCACTGATTTGGTTGGCAAACAGATGGGAAGCCCAGGAAAAGATACGCAAGGCGAGTTTTGGTTCACTATGGTTGAACTTGGCAAAAATGGTCAACAAGGCACGTTGACATATCCTTGGCAGACTAACAGTGGAACACCCGCAGAGAAATTATCGGCAGTCCACGGGTTTGCGCCGTGGCATTGGATTATCGGCTCAGGCATGCTCATCAATGACATTGAAGAGGCGATCAACAAACAGATCCTCAAGATGGGAGGAGCGACATTGGCAGTTGTGTTTGTGATGGCAACGCTTGGGGTGGTCATCAGCCGAGCCATCATTATGCCGTTAGAGTCAATTAAAGAAGTCATGAAAAAAGTGGCAAGCGGCGATTTAACCGCACAAGTCCCAGTAATGGGAGAAGATGAGATTGGCATTGTGGCATGTCGTATCAATGACAGCGTAAGCGCAGTGCGTTTAGCATTAACCGAGTCGGTCACCTCAGCAAACCTGCTTGCAGAGGCCGCCATTCGCATCGCTTCTTCTGCGGAAGAAACTAGCCAAGCGGTGACCAGCCAACGTGACCAATTAAGCCAGCTCGCAACCGCGATGAATGAAATGAGTGCGACTGTTGCCGATGTTGCAGGCCATGCAGAAGAGACAGCAAGAGACACATTGGATGCCAGCAAAGAAGCCGGCTTAGGCGATAAAGACGTACATTCCAGTGTGGACAGCATTAAAGCGCTCTCAAAAGAGCTGGAAGTGGCCACTGAGCAAGTGCACAAACTCAAAGAAGGCGTGATGCAAATCAGTGAAGTTACCACAGTGATCAGCGGCATTTCTGAACAAACTAATTTACTTGCGCTAAATGCAGCGATTGAAGCCGCACGTGCTGGAGAACAAGGTCGAGGATTCGCAGTGGTCGCCGACGAGGTCAGAAATTTGGCTAGCCGTACTCATCATTCCACTGACCAAATCCAAACCACCATTAACCGCTTACAGCAACTGGCCGTTAGTACATCAAACGCGATGCAAAAAAGCCAAGATCTCGCTTATAACAGTGTGGAGCGGGCAGAAAATGCAGGCAGCGATCTTTCCTTGATCGTCAGTCATATTCAGCATGTGAGTGATAAAGCAATTCAAATCGCCACTGCGGCAGAAGAACAAAGTGCAGTGGCCGAAGAAATGAACCGTAACGTCAGTGGCATTAACGATTCAGCATTGGAGATGTCACAATCGGCAAACTATTTGGCAGAAGAGAGTGAAACCTTGGCCGCTCTTTCACGCCAATTAGACGAAAGAATGAAAAGCTTCAAACTCTAAGGTGTGATTTTACAAAAATAGGCCTCACCCACTGTATGGTGAGGCCTATTGTCATCAGTTTACCGACCATTGAGATAATGAACGTTTAAAGTCTTCATAGCCAAATTCATTCAGTTTCTGAAGCTCTCCTGTACTGCGTTGACAATACACGGAAGGCATTTTAAGGCCATTAAACCAATTCAATTTCACCATGGTATAGCCCGCGCTATCCATGATATGCAACCGCTGACCAATCGATAATGGCTGTTCAAATGAAGCCACACAAAATTGATCACCCGCTAAACAAGAACACGAGCCAATGACATACTCATGTTTACCGTTCGCACTCGCTTCTAAGATAGCCGCAGGCTCTTTGTAAATCAGTGTGTCTAAACGATGCGCTTCAGTTGCCGAATCAACAATCGCTGTTTTCATGCCATTTTCAACGATATCGACAACAGTCACCACTAAATCAGCCGTTTTCGTGATGATCGCCTCACCCGGTTCAAGATAAAGCTGAACCTGATGCTTTTCTGAAAAGGCCTTAAGCGCTAATGCTAATTTTTCTAGCGGATAACCAGGCCAAGTGAAGAACACACCACCGCCTAGGCTGACCCAATCTAACTTATCCAGATATTGGCCAAAACGCTCAGAGATCGAATCTAATAATGCAATGAACGCATCAGCATCTTTGTTCTCACAGTTCATATGGAACATCACGCCATTGATAGTATCGAACACTGAGTTATCAATATGGTCTGTTTGAACACCTAAACGAGAAAACTGACGTGCGGGATTGGCAAGATCTTGCCCAGCGTAACTCACGCCGGGGTTTAAACGTAAACCCAATGACGCCTTGCCTTCAACTAAATGACGGTAAGCGGCCAACTGGGATTGCGAATTAAAAATCATTTTGTCGCAAATATCGGCCACTTCTTTAACATCAGCTTCACTGTAGCCAACGCTATAGGCGTGTGTTTCACCACCAAACGTTTCGTAACCTAATTTTACTTCAAATGGGCCACTGCTGGTTGTGCCATCTAAGTAAGGTTTGATGATGTCAAATACTCCCCAAGTAGAGAAGCATTTTAAAGCCAAGACGAGTTTGACGCCCGACATCTCTTTGAGCTGCTTCGCGATTTCTAGGTTCGCGATCAACTGTGATTCATCAATCATAAAATAGGGCGTTTGGAGTTCGCTTTTTTGCATCTATTTATCACTCTCAAATTGAAGAAAGCCGACACATCTGCATCGGCTTAACTATCGAAAACTCTTATTTTAGAATTTTAATCTCTGGTTGCCCGATATCGAGCTCTTGAACATGCCAATCCAAACCTAATTTCGGCATCGTTTCTAAAAACAGATCAGGGTCAAGCTGTTCTAAGTTAAACACGCCCGCTTGTGCCCAATGCCCTTGGAAATACTGCAATGCCGCAGTAATGGCAGGAACGCCCGTGGTGTAAGCGATGGCTTGGTGCTCTACATCATGGTATGCCACTTCATGGTCTGCATTATTGTAGATAAAGACACTGCGCTGTTTACCGTCCTTCCAACCTTGCACCCAAGTACCAATGCAAGTCAGGCCTTTGTAACCAGGGGCCAAAGAGGTTGGGTCTGGCAACATCGCTTTAAGCACTTGAAGTGGTTGAACCACAGTACCATCTTGCAGCGTCAATGGGTTTGGGCTCAATAAACCAATATCACGCATGCAATTGAAATAGTTGAGATAACGATCGCCAAAACCCATCCAAAATTCAATTCGTTTGGCCGGAATAAACTCTTTCATCGAACGTACTTCATCGTGCGACATGGAGTACACCTTGTGCTGGCCGCACTGAGGAAAATCAAATTCTAGCATTCGTGAATGGCAAGGAACACGCTGCCATTGCCCTTCTTCCCAATAGAAAGAGTCACCTTGAATCTCTAACATATTGGTTTCTGGATCAAAGTTAGTCGCAAATTTTTTGCCGTGATCGCCTGCATTAATGTCCATCACATCAATACTGTCGATTTCGTCAAAGAGGTGTTTCACTGCATACGCGGCAAACACACTAACCACGCCCGGATCAAAACCAGCACCGAGAATAGCGGTAATGCCTGCTTGCTTAAATTTTTCACGAAATGCCCATTGAGGATCATACGCTTCAGGCACTTGTTGACCTTCAGAGCAAAGGTCAACAGCAACCGATGTATCTAGATAGGAAACCTTGGCTTGATAACATGCTTCCATGATTGGCACGTTTACCCAAGGAGGGCCAGCGTTGATCACAAGATCAGGCTGGACTTCTTTAATTAATGCAACTAACGAGGCTACGTCATCCGCCTTGACGGTGCGTGCCTCAAGTTTTTTAGTTGGATCTTTAAGGTTATTTTTTCCTTTGATCGATTCAATGATCTTCTCGCACTTTTCAAGAGTACGAGAAGCAAGAACAATATCACCGAGTATGTCGTTGTTTTGGGCCGCCTTATGTGCGACAACCCAGCCAACGCCTCCCGCGCCAATTTGTAAAATAGACATGGTTGTTTGTATTCCTTTATGCCTTGGCTAGCTCAGAGGCTAGTACTTCAATCTTATTAAGTAATGCTTTGAAATCTGACAGTTGTAAGCATGGGTTTAAAATGGTGAATTTAAGCGCTGTTTTGCCATCCACAATCGTCTCGCCCAACACCGCGACACCACGTGTCAATGCTTCTAAACGCAACGCTTTGTTCAACTCGTCAAAATCTACCGCTTGTTTATCCACGGAACGGAATAACACGGTGGAGAGAGCAGGCTCAGCCAAGAGTTCAAAAGCATCGTGATGCTGCACTAAATCTGCCACTTGCAGTGTTTGTTCTAGCAGATGATCGTACATTTCACCCAAAGCCTTAGGGCCTACGTTTTGCATTGTCATAAACACTTTCAATGCATCAAAACGCTTGGTCGTAGAAATAGATTTATCCACCAAGTTTGGCAGTTCATCATGTTCACGGTTAAGGTAATCCGCATGATGCAGTAGATACTTGAAGTGACTTTTATCTTTGAGCAACACCGCGCCACAACTGATCGTTTGGAAGAACAATTTATGGAAGTCGACGCTGACCGAGTGCGCACGCTCAACGCCTTGCAAACGTGCTTTATGGCTACTTAGAACCAATGCGCCGCCGTATGCTCCATCCACATGCATCCATAGATCATGTTGCTGTGCTACATCCGCAATCGTCGACAGATCATCAATCGCACCGTGATCCGTTGTGCCTGCCGTTCCAACAATAGCAAAAGGAATAAGACCTTCCGCTTTCGCTTGTGCAACAACCGCTTCCAGTTTGGTGACATCCATTGTGCCGTTTGGATTCGCATCAACCGCCAAAATGGCTTTCTCGCCCAACCCCATCCAAGAGGCCGATTTTTGCACGGTGAAATGCGATTTTTTCGAGCACACAATACGCAGCTTATCGGCATACTCAGGTAAGCCGAGCTTTTGAATAGAATGACCACTTAATTTATCGGCAATCCAGTCACGAGCTAACATTAAACCCATTTGGTTACTTTGCGTGCCACCACTGGTGAAAATACCATCCGACTGAGCGCCGAGTTCGTATTTCTCACACATCCAATCAATCACTTTCTGTTCAACATAGGTAGCAGAAGACGATTGATCCCATGAGTCCATGGACTGGTTTAATGCACCAATCATCGCTTCAGCCACTACTGATGGCATCAAGGGTGGCGTGTGCAGGTGAGCAATACAATCTGGGTGTTGAACGATAATGGAATTTTTGGCTACCAGATCTGCCATTTCAGAGATCACATCCTTCAATGGCGCATTTTTGTTATCCAAATCTACTGCGTAAATCGCTTCTTCAAGCTGCTTTGGATCCAAACCTGAATAAGGCGCTTTGGCTTGTTCAAAAACAGCTTTCATCGCAGAAGTGGCATGGTTCATCACAGCGGCAAATTCATTGCTGCCCATTTCACCGGTTTGGATAAAATGCTTCTTCCACGCTTGATTTTCTGGCTCTGGATCTTTCTCGCCGCCACCTGCGGCTAAAATCGCCGCTTCAAGAGTGCGCAGGGCAAAATCGATCTGCTCGAATGAGATGATAATCGGTGGTAAGAAACGAATAACGGATCCTTCACGGCCACCTTTTTCAACCATCAACCCACGCTCAAGTGCCGCGCGTTGGATAGCGAGTGTTAATTGGCCATCGGCCATTGGCTCGCCAAATTTGTTCATTTCACCGTTTGGTTTACGAATCTCGAGGCCGAGCATCAAACCTTTGCCACGAACTTCAGCAATACAATTCACGCGGCGTTGAATGGCTTCAAGACCTTGGCGTAGGTACTGACCCGCGACATTAGCGTGTTCAACGAGGTTATCACGTAAAATAATTTCTAACGCTTTCGCACCAGAAACCATGGCCAATTGGTTACCACGGAACGTGCCTGTGTGCTCACCCGGTTTCCAAGTATCGATCTCTTTCTTGAACACAAGAATAGACATTGGTAGACCACCACCAATAGCTTTAGATAAGCAAAGAATATCAGGACAAATGCCAGACTCTTCAAATGCAAAGCGGTAACCCGATTTACCCACGCCACATTGAATTTCATCGAAAACTAATAAAATACCGTGTTCATCGCAAATACGGCGTAGCTCACGCAGCCAGAATGCTGGAGCGGGAATAACGCCACCTTCACCTTGAACAGGTTCAACAATAATGGCCGCCGGTTTCATGATGCCTGCTTCGTC
This sequence comes from Vibrio sp. V12_P9A6T4, assembly GCF_963874835.1. Taxonomy (NCBI): domain Bacteria; kingdom Pseudomonadati; phylum Pseudomonadota; class Gammaproteobacteria; order Vibrionales; family Vibrionaceae; genus Vibrio; species Vibrio sp. V12_P9A6T4. The sequence continues at coordinate 20,971 of NZ_CAWNJO010000043.1, forward strand.
ATCGTTCAGCAGACGTTCGATGTAGCGAATGCTCGCTTTGGCACCTTCATCGCCCCCTAAACCAAACGGGCAGCGCAAGTTGTATGGGAATGGCATAAAATGCACATCCGACATTAATCCTGTGCGACGAGCTTTAGTATTCAGGTTGCCCATCATGCCCATCGTTCCGTTGGTCATGCCGTGGTAAGCACCGCGAAACGCAAACATGGTGTTACGACCCGTTGTCTGCTTCACCAGCTTGATAGCCGCTTCAACGGCATCCGCACCAGAAGGTCCACAAAATTGAATCGCGGAATTTTTTGCAAACTCTTCAGGCAAAAATGCTTTTACTTGCTTGATGAATTTGTCTTTAGCGTGCGTTGTCATATCCAATGTCTGATATGGCAGACCTGAATCTAACTGCTCTTTCAGTGCTTGGTTGATCTCTGGATGGTTATACCCAAGCGCCAACGTTCCCGCGCCCGCTAAGCAGTCGAGGAAAATTTGTCCGCGCGTATCTTCTACTAACGCACCATAAGCTTGCTTGATGGCAATCGGTAGACGGCGTGGGTATGAACGAACTTCAGATTCATGCTCAATTTGATCGAGTAGAATTTGGTCCGGTGTGAGATCATAAATACCTTCAACAACAGGTACCTGAGATGAAAAAATGTTTGCGATAGTGTTATCGACTTCAAAGGCTGTGCTCATTTCCCTTCCCCTTGAATGTGAAAATTTCCGCCTATTTCCTTGGTTTGGTTTGAATATAAGGAAATATGACATAGCAATAAGCTCCGTATTAGCCAAAAGGCAAAAACGGAAATTGGTTCATCGTCTTCGATGAAAGATTACTAAATCAGAGAATCAAGGTTCGGTGATAGAACTGTCTTCAAGCACAGGGCATAGAGGAAGTACAAAGCTGATTAACGTCAGTGTGTTAAGTGATGATGAGTTCAATGTTGGGTTTCCCATTCACATGCAGCTCCCGCTGCAAGAGTATCCCGTCTATCAACAAAAGGACTTGCTGATACCTACCCTACGTAATGTCACAATCAGCCTGAATGGTCATTACGCGTGTCCCCCAGAAGCTACTGTCCGAGATTGGTGCGAAAAATATCAAAAAATAATTACGCTGGCAATAATTTTCAATAAATCGATAAAAACTTAAATTTTCTATTGATTAAGAATATTGATAAATCAAATGGTTAGTTTATAAAATGAATCAGCCCTCGTATTACGGAGGGCTGATTATATTCTTATGCGTTTTTTGGCAAAGATAAACGAAGCAATATATAGCCTGCAATCGCGGCAGTGGTTGAGCCCATTAATATACCGAGCCTTGCAAACGTATCAAATTCAGCATTGGTCGGTCCAAAAGCCAATGACGAGATAAAAATCGACATTGTAAAGCCAATACCACATAGCACTGACACGGCAAAAATATGCTTGAAATTGATCCCCTCAGGCAATTTAGCAACACCGAGTTTCACCGCAGCCCAACTGAAGGTAAAAATACCCAATGGCTTACCAATAAATAGGCCAAGAGCCACGCCCAAAGGCAACATTGACGTGAGGCTAGATACGGAGATCCCTTCCAGTGAAATCCCGGCATTGGCAAATGCGAACAATGGCAGAATACCAAAAGCGACATACGGGTGTAGCGCATGCTCAAGATGCTTTAGTGGAGAATATTCACCTTTATCACCTTTCAGCGGAATAGCAAAACCAATCACTACACCAGCCAAGGTTGCATGAACACCAGATTTAAGTACGGCAAACCATAAAATCGCGCCGACAATTAAATACAGGCTGATTTTGGTAACATGCTTGTTGTTTAGTATAAAAAGCACACCAGTCATTAAGAAACCGACGGTTAACGCAATGGTAGAAAGATCACCGCTATAAAATAGCGCAATAATGACCACAACCCCTAAGTCATCAATAATCGCAAGCGCCAGCAAGAACACTTTTAAGCTGATCGGAACACGTTTACCCAATAACGCCATAATACCTAGCGCAAACGCAATATCAGTGGCCGCTGGGATCGCCCAACCTTGAATCGCTTGTGCATCACCAGCCGTAAACAGCACGTAAATTAATGCTGGAGCAAGCATGCCGCCGACGGCAGCAATGGCTGGGAAAATAGCCGTTTCTTTGGATTTAAGAGCACCTTCCAACAATTCACGTTTGACTTCTAAACCAATCAACAAAAAGAATACGGCCATTAAGCCATCATTGATCCAATGCGACACTGACATTCCAAACACGTAGGAATGTAAAAAAGATTGGTAAACATCATTTAGCGGTGAGTTAGCAATCATCATTGCAATTGCAGCAGCAATAACCAGCAAAATACCACCTGCTGATTCCATCTTGAAAAAGTCGCGAATCACATCACTCATGATATCGTCCTTATAGTTATGCATGTTAATAAACCATTAACAAATGAATATGACAGAGTTTATACAGTAGCTGATAGAAGTAAAAATCGCTTGTTCAGATATTAAGAATCGGAATTTCCGAGTCAAGCATAACAATACAACGTATATTCCTTAGTTTTCACTATTTTCCCATTGTTGATTAGTTTTCATGCATAACAATTTTACAACAAAATAAAAAAGGTTCACAAAAACACAAAAGGCCAAGAACAACTTGACCTTTAGATTCCACAAATATTTGAACTTAGTTGCTCGTTAGTTGCATGAAACCCGTCACCTTATGACTACCATCGGTGATAATGGGGCCTTCCCAATAAGGGAGCAGAAAGGGTGACCACAAATCGCGATTCACCGCTTTCGTCACCAGATGAATATTATATTTAGGGATGTTTACCACCCATTGTAACGGGATGTCACGCTCATTCTCCGACGCGGCAGAAACGACAGGAACTAAATCAATTTCATCAGCAGATAGTACGATCGTGGTGCCCGAATCTTTCACAATTGCCCCAAACAAATAGGGCTCTTGCTGAAAATAACGATAGCGATTAACCAATAAGGTTGTTTTGCTATCGAGTTTAACGAACAACTTATCCCATCCCTGTTTAGCGTTAGGCAGTAGATTATTACCCCACTCCTTGCTCAGCCATGCATTACCTGTGACTTGAATGGGTTGAGAGTTAACACCTAAGTTGAGCACACCTTTGACCTGCAAAAACGGTGCTTGGAGACTATATGAGGCTAAAGAGAGTGAATCATGCTTTTTTTGGTATCCCTGCTGACCAGGTAATACAAATGGCCCGGAAAGGTTATTTTTTAATGAGAGTGAAAACGTGTCCGTCGCTACATCTAATACTCCAGGAAATGGAGTCGTCCCCGGTGCGCGCCAGTTCCAATTATCAATCCACATTTTAAACGGTTTTAATTCTAAGCCGGCTTGACCAATTCCGCCCCGCGCAATCCGCTGTTCACGCCAGACTTCATTCTTTGAAGAGATCACCACATAAGCAAGATAAAGCTGAGGACTAAGCCATCCATTAGCATCTCGAGCTTCGTTAGCGAGACGAAAATAACTCCACTGTATCCCATATTGCTGCCCATGTTCATCACTGACATTCGCAAAGTAATGCCACCACTCATGTTCAAAACCTTGATGAAAATTGAAATCTTGAGGAAGTCGTACCGGGCGATTAGGAAGCACGAACTCGAACGGGTGCTCCTTCGATATTGATGATGTATCCATTTGCTTAGAAGCTGTTTCAGAAACGGCATATTCTGAAATCGTTTGCTGTGCCTGCCAATACTGGTGCCACGAATAGAGGCTGAACAATACAACAAGCAACAAAGAGCACAAAAGTACGAGGTATCGTTTCATCATTTATAACGCGTCTCTAAATGAGCTAATCGGTGGCCTTCTGACCAAACGAATAACCGGGATTGCGCCTGCGCACATCAAGGTCACCATCGCCCATGCTGCCGTTTTCAAATACTCCCCGGGGATCAACTGCAGTTGGATTGTCCAACCAAAGGATTGTTTAATCACGATGTCCACCACAAGACGAGCGAGTGCAAGCCCTAACGGCATTGCAATCACGAGCGCTATCGCCCCAAAAACACATAATTGCAAGCTGCCAATCACCACCAGCTCTTTACCAGAAACACCCAAACAACGCAGTAGCGAAACATGTCGCTGGCGGGAAACCTCTCCGGCTAACGTAGCAAAGAAAATACCACACACGGCAATCAACAAAGTAATACGCCCGAGCGTATCGGCGATGGCAAAGGTTCGGTCAAACACCCGCATCGCTTGAGTATGGATGTGATTGTTATCAAAAATCCGCTCAGGGCCCAACCTAAATACCGATTCTAGTCGCTTCTTTAATCCTTGGTCATTCACACCTTCGTGCAAAACCACTCCTAGCGCAACATTTCCCGTACTGGCAAACGCAAATAACCAATTTTGGTGTGACAATAAGACTTGGTGGTAAGGGTTACCATAATCGTAATACACTCCCACGACTTGCCACTTTTGGCCCAAAGGCTCAGAAAGGTCAATAAAATCACCAGGCTTAATGCCTAATTTAAGCGCCATGGATTCACTGATCATCAAACTCTTTGAATGGTGTAAATCATACCAATAGTTAGGAACAGCGAGTTTAACCGTCAACGAGTCTAACTCACCATCCGAGATACCTGTGCTGACCACTTGCAATGCACCTTTGTCAGTGGCGAAATCTTTTTCCCAACGCCACCAAACATCATTGACCTCAGGCTGCGCTTTCAACCAACTGCTCATTCTTGATGCTGAACTGTTGGTAGGATAGACATAAATATCGGCCGCTAAACGTTGGTTTAACCATTTTTCAGTAGTATCGCGAAAGCTACCGACCATGGTTTCAATGCCAATATTCGCCGCCATAGCAATCATAAATGCCATAGTTGCGACACCGCGATAGCTCATACTGGCGGCTGCATCGGCAAAGAACCAACGCGCTTTTACCCAAGCGAGTGAGTAGGAAAAACTGTTGAACAGCGTCCAAATAAGATAAGGCGTAAACAGCGCAACACTGAGTAACATCAACGCAATAATTGCAAAACCAGAAAGTTGCGTTTGTGGAACTTGATACACGGCAATCGCCGCGACAGTCAATGCGCAAGCAACAAGGGCTTGCAGGCGAAATTCTGTGCCAGCAAATCGAAGCAAAGAGAGACGAGCAGAAAGACGAATAGGCTGCGATTTTAGCAACCGGACGAGGGGCCAAGCGCACGCCGCGAATGCACCAATCAACGCCATGGCTAAACTGTAACTACTCCACTGCCAATTCCAGCTAATCGATAAACCGACATTAGCATCATACAAGTCACCCAAACTGGCTGAAACCGCTGGAATAAGTTGATTGGCCAATAATAACCCCAATCCGTTACCGCATATCCAGCTAAGCAGGACCATGCCAAACAACTCAATCACCAATGCTTGGGTAAGCTGCCAGCCAGAAACACCCGCTTGCCGTAATAACCCGACTAAAGGTTGGCGCTGGATTAAAGATAAGGACATGGCTTGGTAGAATATAAATAGCCCGACCAAAAATGCCAACATACCCATTGCATTGAGATTGAGATGAAAAGCACGCGTGAGTGATTCCAGCTCAGTGCGAGAACTACGGACTAGCGTCAAACCATTAGGTAAATTATCTTTTAGTCTTTTCAGTTTCTCTGGCGGCATATCACCACAAGCAATAACAGATAAGCCCGAACTTTTCTTGAGCATACGCACCAAGGATAGATCCGCAATAACGCGTGTGCCGTTGATGAGATCTTGTTGATCGATCTGAATAGGACCTAACTTTGATTCATCATCAAGCACGATAAAATCACCCGTTTGCCAACCTTGGAGACGAGCGAGATCAACACTCACCAAAATAGGATACGGCGGATTCATCAATGATAATGTCGAAAATTCCGATAAAGGAAGGCCGCTATTGGTTGGCAACATCGCGACGGGATCAAGCCCAATCAGCGAAATATCCGTGCCATTTTTTGTCGTCAAACGATGGTTTTCAAAAGGAGCACACTGAGAAAATCCATCACGGCGCAACTGAATATAGAAACCTTGGGGGATTTTATTGGCAATATGCTTGGAACGAATACGATAAGGTAATGGATTAGAAAACAGCTTTTCGCCATGTTCATAACTTTGACGAGCATGCTGGTTGATGGCCGTCACTCCCACCAACAATGAAACGCCAAGCGTTAAACCCAGCCATACTAGAATGATTTGTAAAGGATAACGCCGATAATGACCAAGTAGCGCCTTAACTACGGGCCATAACATGCAACAACCCTCCTTGTAAACGTATGCGACCATCCATATGCTGCGCGACTTTTTCACTGTGCGTCACCAATAATAACGTGCAATCCAACTGGCGAGTTAAGGTCGTCAATAAACGCATCACCGCCTCGGCATTACGCTCATCAAGACTACCGGTGGGTTCATCTGCTAATAAAATCTTAGGCTCCATGTACAAGGAGCGCGCGATCGCAGCACGCTGCTGCTGCCCACCAGAAACCTCTTCAGGGTATCGGCCTAGCAACGGCATTAAATCAAGCGAAGAAAGAATTTGACGCAGTAAACCTTGGTCTTCCGGCATTCCTTTCAACTGACGACAAAAGCGAATATTATCCGCGAGATTGAGGGTGGGAAGAAGATTAAACTGCTGAAATATATGACCAATGTTATTTCGGCGATAAGCGGTACGCTTATTTTCTGACGTGTCATGCATGGAAAAACTTGGAAACCAAATTTCGCCAGAATCGACAATATCTAATCCGGCAATAAGGTTGAGTAATGTACTCTTACCCGAACCACTTTCACCCATCAATGCGATTTGGTCGCCTCGGTTTAATGTTAACTCTGCCCCCTGTAGCACGGGATGAAATTCATCGCCATCTAGATAGCCTTTACACAGGTTGGTCAGCTGTAACATCAAATCGCTCGCAATCGACTAAAATTGGATTGTGAATCTACACTAATTCTCCTGCAGTAGAAAGCATTTTGGATACCGGATCACATTATGTGCATCAAATTGCACCACCTAACTGCGTTGTGTCTAATTTTCAATCAAATTTCGCATCCACTTCTTGCTTTTCATTCGATAAAGAGAACCGCCCCATTTAATCAACTCTTCAACGAGAAACAATAAATAGATGGCTTCAGGCTTAGCACCAAGCACAATCGCACAAAATGCGGCTAACGGAATACCGATCAGCCACTGCGCGACTAAATCTTGATAAAGACAAAACTTTACGTCACCGCCAGCTCGCAACACGCCAACAATCACCGTCATTGGAATGGAACGTAAAATGATGCCAAGGCTCAGTATCACGATAAACTCTTCAGATAAAGCACGGGTTTCATCCGTCAAGGCGGTGAAAGAGTTCAGGATAGGGATCTGCACCACATACAAGGCGGCAGCGACGATCACGCCTACAAGAAGGCTGATGATAGTTAAACCTAAGGCTTGATAATAAACAGCATCGTACTGCTTAGCGCCAAGTTGGTTACCGACTAAAACCGCAGCCGCATTCGACATCCCAATCAGTAAACTCAATGAAATCGATTCTACTGGCGTCATCACCGATAGCGCCGCTAAGCCTTGCACACCACTCTGCCCCATGATGGCATGGTAGACAAATAAACCGCCTGCCCATGCAAGGAAATTAAAGGTGGTTGGCAAGGAAAGCTTCAAAAAACGAGAAATGGTAGGCCATTCAATGATGGCTCGGATATCGTCAATTCCAAACGCTAACAGATGTTTCTTGGCATAGAGGTAACCGTATAAACACGCGACTTCAATAAAACCACTGAGCACGGTAGCAATCGCCGCACCTTCGATTCCCATCGCGGGAAAACCAAATTTACCGAAAATCAGCACCCAGTTTAAAAACACGTTTGAAACAATACCAATACCGCTAAAAAACGTGCTGAGCCCCGGTTTATGCATCGCTCGCAGCCCTACCGCCATACTACTGACGCAAGCTACAGCAAACATACTGAGTGAGGTAATAATCAAATATTGGCTACCTAGCGCATTAACGGTCTCGGAATCCGTGGTTAGTGCCATGATTTGACTTGGAAACAGTAAAAATAGTGCCACCGTCATTGCAGCAAATAGGTTAGCGACTAACCACGTAAGTGCCGTACTTTCTCGCACGCCCTGTTTGTTTCCTGCGCCCCAATACTGAGCTGTTAACAGTGCGCCTCCGGTTGTCACGCCCACTAGCATGATGGTGGTGACAAAAGTTGCTCTAGCGGCAACGCCTACCGCAGCAATTTCAGCCTCACCTAATTGCCCTAGCATCAAAACATCCACTAGACCACGGCTAGAAAACATAATACTTTGCAAGGTGATCGGCAGAGCGATAGCCATTAAGCGACGGAAAAAATCGCCTCTTGTATGTAACACGATTTGCGAAAAAACAGACAACCGATCACCTCAAATTCAACACATTGATAGCACAGGAAAAATGAAGTCGCTATTATACGTCTGTGAGCATAATCTAACCATCTTATTTGAAGGGACCGTCATGAAAAAAGTGTTAGTACTCGGCGCATCAGGCTATGTCGGCTCACAACTGCTACCTTTGCTATTAGCGCAAGGTTTTCAAGTAACGGCCGCAGCTAGGCACATTGACTACTTAACCTCACGTGCCATATCTCATCCCAACCTTACCTTGCGTTATTTAGACCTTACCGATAAAGAGGCGACACTTGCGCTTATCCCACAATTTGAACTGGTTTATTTTTTAGTGCACGGTATGGCGCAAGGACATGATTTCGTCGACTATGAATTATCGTTAGCGGAAAACGTTAAACAAGCCCTTGAGGTTAGCCAGGTCAAACACCTGATCTACTTAAGTGCGATTCAACCACAAACCGGAAACTCAGAACACCTCAAAGCGCGGAAAATGACGGGCGATCTACTTAGGAAAAGTCCTGTACCAGTGACCGAATTAAGAGCCGGTGTTATTCTTGGACCAGGATCAGCCGCATTTGAAATCATGCGTGATTTTGTTTACAACTTACCGATGCTCATCACTCCCAAATGGGTTGATTCCAAAGCAAATCCGATAGCGCTGGAAAACCTCAATCATTATCTACTTGAATTAGCTAATGAACAGCCCGTTGCACACCAATTGTTTGAGGTCGGTGGGCCTGACACCCTCTCCTACCGCGAACAATTTGCCATTATTTGTCAGGCAACGCAGAAACCATTTCGGTTATGGTCTACCCCACTATTAACCCCCAAAATGGCTTCTTACTGGCTAGGTCTTATCACCTCCGTCCCCTCTAATATTGGCAGAGCACTACTTGCCGGTTTAGATCATGATTACATTGCCGACTCACAAGCCATTGAAGCACGCTATCCTCAAAGACTGATCTCACATCGTGACGTTGTCACCAAAATAATCGAACATGAAGGAGAATTTACACGCTCGCAGGTGTGGGGATTTGATCCAAGTGCCCTACAGCGTTGGCAACCCGGTTTTGGCTACTATCCTAAACAAGCAGGGGCAACGATTCAGACCAGCGCCTCTGCTGAGGCTTTATGGGATGTTATCCGAACCATAGGCAGCCGCCAAGAAGGCTATTTTTTTGCCAATGCACTATGGCGTACACGCGAATGGCTCGATCTTTTATTCGGTGGTGGCAAACCTGTGCGCCGCTCCCCTTGTGGCCCGGAACTGCAAGTTGGCGATTTTATTGATTCGTGGAAAGTGATCCGCTGCCAACCTCAACAGTTTTTGTCTCTTCTTTTTGGGATGAAAGGCCCAGGATTAGGGCGATTGGAATTTACCATTAAAGATCTAGGCGAAACGCGAGAACTCAATGTGACCGCATGGTGGCACCCCAAAGGATTCTTAGGGTTACTTTACTGGTTCGCGATGATGCCTGCCCACCTTTTTATTTTTAATGGCATGGTCAAAGCCATCGTCAAAAAGGCACAAAAAAAGAGCTAGCGAAATCGCTAGCTCTGCAACTTATTGGGTTTCAATTCCATACTAATCAATAGGAAAGCCTAATGGAATTTCAGCCAATTGCACGCCATGGTTGCTTGGGTATATCAAATACTCACCATGATATTTCACATTCGACTTATAATCGGTACGTTTATGCACCATAAAGCCAGCACTGCTGGCCTTTTCGACGAAATCAGCATGATGGCCCCGTACAAACCAGTTCATCGGCTTCACGAGCAGTTCACCATCAAAGCATGATTCACACTGATTTGCGCACAAAGCCAATGAGTTTTGCCCATCGGTAAAAAGCTGTAATTTGCCTTCATTCACCAATGGATCACATGTTGTCACTTCCCAGTGAGCCGCTTCCATGAATTCCAAAAACGCGTCAATTTTCTTATCGGTAATGATGTTATCCGCCTCTTGCGCAAAAAACTTACCGTAAAATGCTGAGATGCGTTTGAAGATAAACAGTAATTCAGATTGGTTGCCTTTCGAACGTCCAGCTTTCTGCCAACGATTTAAATCATCCACCACACAGCGATGGAATCGTTGTGCTTTCAATGCCTTACTCACCCAATGCACCAAAAAGTGATTATTAGCTAAAGGCGCATTCACCAGCTTATTCGCTTGGTGTTCTGCTGTTAACTCTTGCAGCGCTGTATTCACTACACGTTGAATTTCGAGGTAATACTCTGACATTACGCCTTTCTTCCTAATGTCCAATAAAAAAGAGATGAAAGTACCGAGCACGCCGTCATGACCACAATCATCGGCCACTCAACATCACTAGGCATCATCGCGACAATCGCCGCAACCACTGAGCCTGTGCCAAAACGCAACGTTCCAGCCAGTGAAGAAGCGGTGCCCGCCATTTTCGGATAACCACTTAACAATAATCCCATTGAATTACTGCCTATCGTTGACAATGTACCAATAAAAAGCACCACAAAAGGCACAATACCCCATAAACCAAGGTTGAGTAACCACGCGATAAATAACCCGATACCTGCGCACAACTGAATCAACAAACCAAAGCGTAGCATGGCGTGGGAACCGACTCGTTTCACCATTCGACCATTCAAGCTGGTCATGATAATCATCGCGACGATATTGAGGCCAAACAGGTAACCAAATTGATCAGGATCGACTCCATAAATATCAATATAGACAAAAGAGCCTGCGGTCAAAAAGGCAAACATACCAGCGAACGAGAAAGCACCAGAAAAAACAAGCCCCATCGCGACTGGGTTACGGCTTAACTGCACATAGTTGCGAATGGTATTTCGAAAGCGCAGCGGTTGACGATTTTCTGCACTGAGTGTTTCTGGAATTTTCCAAACCACGAGAGCAATCACCACCGCGGCAAAAATAGCCAACACCCAAAATATCGAACGCCAACCAAACCAAATGGCCAAGTGTCCGCCAATCATCGGCGCAGCTAACGGGGCAACGGTCATCACTAAGGTGACAAAAGACATGGCGCGGGCAAAATCTTCGCGATCAAACATATCACGCACCACCGCTTGAATAACCACAGCCGCCGCTGCTCCAGCAAAACCTTGCGCAGCGCGAACATACGTTAACGCTTCAATACCTTGCGTAGTCGCACTCACAGTGGCAGCAATACCAAACAGTAATACGCCGATCAGCAGCACTGGGCGACGGCCATAACTGTCGGCCAGCGGGCCATGCAATAGTTGGCCTATCGCAAAACCAGCGGTATAAGCGGTCAGCGTCATTTGTACCGCTCCAGCACTCACACCGAGATCTTTAGCAATCGCTGGCATGGCTGGCAGATACATATCAATCGCCAGCGGCGTTAATGCGCCAATCGCGCCTAATACTAAGAAGAGTAAAAAACTAATGTGCGGCGTATTATTCGCTGTAACAGGTTGAGATGAAGTCATAGTTCTCCAGATAAATAAGGAATGAAGTTGCAGTAAAGCTAGGCCGTTCAAGCCCCAATAGAAGCCACTTCTTGGTCAGTCAAATAACGGTATTCACCGGGCTCTAGTGCCTCATCTAGCACAATATGACCAATGCGCTCACGGTGAAGGCCAACCACTTTATTGCCTAAAGCAGCAAACATGCGTTTAACTTGATGGTATTTGCCTTCATGAATGGTCAGTAAACATTCATTCTCACCGACGACTTCCAATTGCGCAGGCAAGGTTGGCTCACGCTCATTACGCAGTTCAATACCCGTTAAGAATTGTTCGACATAATTCGCTTCAATAGGGTCTGCAAGCCAGACACGGTAGGTTTTGTCGCATTTGTGTTTTGGCGAGGTAATGCGATGAGACCATTGACCGTCATCGGTGATCAGAACCAAACCTGTGGTATCGACATCCAAACGTCCTGCAAAATGTAAGTCTTGAACATTAACTTCATCGAGCAAAATAAATGCCGTATGATTGAAGCCGTCTTCATGTGAGCAAACGTAGCCAGCGGGTTTGTGTAACATGATATAGCGCGGGCCATGCAAGATTAACTCACGACCTTGCCACTCCACCTCACACTCCTGCGTCACCTGCAATGAACCACTTTTTTGCATCTTACCATTTACTGTGACATCACCACTTTTGATGATCTTGGTGGCTTCTTTACGTGTAGCACCTAACGCATCACACAAAAATTTATCTAACCGCATGATTACCTCATCTAAATCAAGTCAGGTATTATACGCAGCTAAAATGAAATAGTTGATCTATTTCACTGTTTTTATCCAGCGTTCAACAAGAGACAACGCGAGTTATGTACACACTTCGTCCTTATCAATCGGACTCGGTCAAAGCCGTGATCCACTATTTTCGTCATCACACTACGCCCGCCGTAATTGTACTACCGACGGGGGCAGGAAAAAGTTTGGTTATTGCTGAGCTGGCAAGGCTTGCCAAAGGACGAGTCTTAGTACTAGCGCACGTGAAAGAACTGGTAGAGCAAAACCATGCCAAATACGAGGGCTACGGTTTGCAAGGCGCGGTATTTGCGGCAGGTTTAGGACGAAAAGAGACCGATCAACAGGTCGTCTTTGCTTCGGTACAGTCCGTAGTGCGTAATTTAGATGCCTTTAAAAATCAATTTTCATTACTGGTGATTGATGAATGCCACCGCGTACCGGATGAGAAAAGTAGTAGCTATCAAAAGGTGATCACCCATTTAAGCGAGCTCAACCCGGGGATTAAAGTGTTGGGGTTAACCGCTACGCCTTATCGTTTAGGCATGGGCTGGATTTATCAATACCACACTCGCGGCCAAGTGCGCAGTGAGGAGCCTCGCTTCTTCCGTGACTGTATTTTTGAGCTACCGATCCGTTATCTGCTCGATGAAGCTTTTTTAACGCCAGCGCGAATGGTTGATGCCCCCGTGCTCAGTTACGATTTTTCGCAGCTAAAACCCGCCAATACCGGGCGCTACAAAGAAGCCGAACTCGACATGGTGATTGAGCAATCGAAACGTGCCACACCACAGATTGTTCAACAAATCATCCAACTAGCACAGCAAAAACAGGGAGTAATGATCTTTGCGGCCACCGTTCGCCACGCCCAAGAAATTGTGCAATTACTGCCCAATAACGAAACTGCCATCGTCATTGGTGACACGCCGACCCCTGAGCGCGACACCATCATCAAGCAGTTTAAACAGCGCCAAATCAAATTCTTAGTTAACGTGTCGGTATTGACCACAGGTTTTGATGCTCCGCATGTTGACCTGATTGCGATTTTACGCCCCACCGATTCCATCAGTTTATATCAGCAAATTGTCGGGCGTGGGCTACGCTTATCTGCAGGAAAAACCGAATGTTTGGTATTGGATTATGCGGGCAATAACTATGACCTTTATCAACCAGAAGTCGGTGAGCCAAAGCCCGATCCCAACAGTGAAATTATTACCATTCCCTGTCCGGCCTGCGGTTTTAATAACAACTTTTGGGGTAAACTCGATGCCGCTGGTTTTTTGCTTGAACACTATGGTCGACGTTGCCAAGGCTATTTTACAGACGAAGAAAGTGGCGAACGAGAACACTGTGGTTACCGTTTTAGAGCAAAATATTGCGGTGAGTGCGGGGCTGACAACGATATCGCCGCACGTATCTGCCATGAATGTGACGCAACACTGGTTGACCCTGATAAAAAGCTCAAAGAAGCACTCAACCTCAAAGATGCATTGGTTTTTGAATGTATCGAAATGGATTTGAATGTACATAAAGATGCAAGTGGAAAAGCGCAACTGCGCGTTACCTATCGTGGTGAGAACGATGCGCAAGTCCACGAATTTTGGCCACTAACCACCAAGAAACAGAAACAGGTGTTCCACGACCAATTTGTGCGACCACACCTAGCCGATAAGCATCGCCCTTTTGATCAATCTTCACCAAGCAAAGTGGTGGCTCATCAACACCGTTTTCGTCCACCACAATTTGTCATTGCGCGAAAAGTGGGACGATTTTGGAAAATGCGCGATAAGATCTTTGAAGATGAGCTACAAAACCGATGATTCACTTTCTATTCATGTAAGGTCATTTATACTCTGTTCATCTTATTACAGGGGGGCGCAACATGTTGTTCAAAAAGGGTAAAGCTTTCGCACGCTTACTGCTGCTCTCATCATTATCCTTACCCACTTTAGCTGCAAGCAGTGATGTACACGATTGGGTTCAAGACACTTATAAGCCAGGAACCAAGGTAGAGATTGATGAGGATCAAGACGAGGTCTACGCGGCAGTTCAAAAAGGTTTAATTCATCCATTGTCTGAGCTTTATGCCACGATAGATAAAGAACTCAATGGCCGAGTTATCAAAGTAGAGTTAGATGAAGATGATGGTGAATGGGTCTACGAATTAAAACTGATGCATGACAACCGAGTTATCCGCGTAGAATATAATGCAAGCACATTAGAACTAATGGCTATTCGTGGCAGAAACCTGCGCGACATCATCAAAAAATAGAGAATAACCATGAAAATATTGGTAGTCGAAGACGATCCTCGTCTTGGGGAACAAATTGTAGAAGCGCTTGAACAGACCGGCTGGGTGCCTGAATTATCACAAGATGGCATTGATGCACTCTATCGCGCTACATCAGAAGAGTGGGATGTGATTGTGCTCGACCTCGGTTTACCCAAGCTCGATGGGCTCACCGTATTGAAAGGCATTCGAGATGAAAACATCAATACGCCCATTGTGATCCTCAGTGCAAGAGACGGTTTGACTCAACGAGTCGAGGGCTTAAATGCAGGAGCGGATGATTACCTCACCAAACCATTTGAGATGGTGGAATTAACCGCTCGTATCCGCGCACAACTGCGCCGAGCATCAGGTAACGCTTCCCCTGTGATGCAAATCGGTGACTTAAGCCTTGATACTCGAACCTCTAAAGTGATGTGGCAAGGTCAAGCGGTGAGCTTGACGGCACTGGAATACAAAGTGGTTGCCTACTTCATGCACAATGCCGACAAAGTCATTTCACGGACTGAACTGGTGGAACACATCTACAAACAAGATTTCGATAGAGACTCCAACACCATCGAAGTGTTTATTGGCCGCATCCGTAAAAAAATCAATAACAACATTATCAAAACCGTGAGAGGACTGGGATACCAGCTTAATGCAAAATAAAACCTCGGCCTTAAAGCGCCTCAGTTTAAAAAGTCGTTTACTGCTCGCGGCAACGTTTTGGTTAGGTACCATGATTTTAGCTGCGGGAATTGGCATTCCCACACTGATCAAAGACTACCTAGTCAATGATGTGCAAAGTCAGCTACGCTTAGCGATGGATGAAATCACGGCGAACTTGGAAGCGACACCGCAAGGGAATCTAGTGCTGTCGTCGCGCCTTTCCGACCCTCGTTTTAGCCAACCCTACAGCGGCCTTTATTGGACGGCCTCAAGCCATGATCAATCGCTTCGTTCTCGCTCATTGTGGGATAAGCGCCTTATCAGCGAAAAACATGGCTTGAAAAGCATCGTCAAAGGCGCAAGAGATGAAAAACTGATCGTCATTGAACAAATCATCTACTTACCAGACTTCCCTTCTCCTATCACCATTACCATCGGTCTTGATGAAGCGCCATTACAAGACACTTTAAACAGCGTAATTAGCCAATTGTGGATGATACTAGGTCTGCTCTTCAGTGGTGTATTGGTGCTGATTGGCTTGCAAGTCAGTTGGTCATTACGGCCGTTAGGGAAAATGCAAAAAGAGCTGGCCGCATTGCGCAAAGGTCAACAAGCCAGTCTCAGTGACGAGTACCCAAAAGAAGTCTTTCCGTTAGTCAATGATTTGAATGCACTGTTATTCCACTATCAAGAATTGCTTGAACGTGCACGTAATCATGCAGGCAATCTCTCTCACGCTTTAAAAACGCCGATTTCTGTACTGCGCAATGAGATCGATCATCTTGATTTCGCACAACAGCAGAAACTCAGAACACCGATTGAACAGTTACAAAAGCAGATTGACTACCATCTAGGCCGCGCGCGCATGGCTGGCTCAATGAATATTCTTGCGGTAAAAGCCAATCCAAGCGAACGGGTAGATGCTATTTCTATGGCATTTGACAAAATTTACGCACAGCGTGAAATCACGTTAGTTAATGAGTTGGATTCTGATCTAGAGGTTGCCGTTGACCCAACCGATCTCGACGAGATGCTCGGCAACCTACTGGAAAATAGCTACAAATGGGCAGCTTCTTTAGTTCGAGTTCACGCAAAAAATCGAGAAGAAGGCTGGGTAGAAATCCACATCGAAGACGATGGCCCAGGTATTGCTGAGCAAGATCTGGCCAAAGCGATACAGCGTGGCGTGCGCTTAGACGAAACAACCTCTGGATCTGGGCTTGGGTTGAATATTGTCAGTGAAATGGCGCACAGTTATCGCGGTACGCTAACCCTATCGACTAGCACCATGGGGGGGTTAAAAGCGGTGCTAACTTTTCGTTCGGTTTAATGGACGAAATCGAACTCGACATTAAACAATAAAGACTGTCACGGTCCTTCGTAACACTGCAATAAATCGATGCTGCAAGGGATTTGCTATTGCCCCATCTTAGATAGAGTGCTAGTATCCGCGCTCGTTTTGTTAGTAATCATTGATTCACTATCAAAGCTATACCACATCAGCAAGGTCGCATTGCAGATGTGAAGTTTATTTTTACTAATTTGAGTGTAAAAACTATGAAATTCGAAGCAGTAGTACGTACTGAACTAGGTAAAGGTGCGAGCCGCCGCCTACGTCACGCGGGCCAATTCCCAGCAGTTGTTTACGGTGGTGAAGCAGCGCCAGTTGCTATCGCACTGGATCATTCTGACGTGATCAACCAAATGGACAAACCAGAATTCTACGAAGCAATTACTCTAGTAATTGATGGCGCAGAAGTAAAAGTTAAGCCACAAGACGTTCAACGTCACGTGTTCAAGCCAAAAGTTGAGCACATGGACTTCATCCGCATCTAATTTCCTACCAAGGAATTAGTTGGATAAAATCCAACCTTTTGCATAAAGATGATCGGCCTTACCATCCGAGAAATCTAAAAATTCGAAACCCCGATAGCTACCAACTATCGGGGTTTCACCGTTTTATAAGACCGTGTTATAACGGAAAGTCATTCAAACAAGAACATGGCTATTATGATCATCACGATTTCCCTCCCCTC
Organism: Vibrio sp. V12_P9A6T4; assembly: GCF_963874835.1. Lineage (NCBI taxonomy): Bacteria > Pseudomonadati > Pseudomonadota > Gammaproteobacteria > Vibrionales > Vibrionaceae > Vibrio > Vibrio sp. V12_P9A6T4. The sequence goes on from NZ_CAWNJO010000043.1 coordinate 38,563, forward strand.
ATTGATTCATCGGCTTGGTGGAGAAAATGCGAAAAAAGCAAAAATGCTGGCGAGAGAATATCAGTGCAACCTGAAACGAATACGACGTTCCAGAAATTGGCAAATCAGTGGTGAGATAACGCAACTTGAATTATTGGCAAATCGGCTCAGAGAACTTGATTCATTGGTCATGCAATTTTTAATAACGAGACTCAAAGACAAACTGGCAGAATATCAGGAACAGCTTGAACCCAAATCAGCCAAGTTGGTAAGGCTTGTTAAACAAAACCCATCAATCACTCTCGCCGAACTTATGCACATTACGCACTGCACAATCGCAGAAGCACGCACCGCTCGTTTCAACGCAGACAGTTTTTGATTTAAGCAGAACGTAAAGACGAGAAGTAAGACGGGTATCTTTGGCGAATATAACGCTGTTCTTCAACCATGTGCTTAAAAGCAGGACCATTGGATAGTTGAACCACGACTTCATCTTGTTGAAAGCGCAGTACTTGACCTGCAATTTTGACTGTATTATTGCTGCGTAGCTGCACCGTACCAGACATCGATAGACCACAATATAAGGTAGTCACTCTCGGCATTGAAATACGAATGCCTTGCTCTGATATTTCACAGACATGGAATAGCTGATCATCAATTTTTACGGTAGGTCTTGCCCGCTTTGGATACTTTAAGCGGTAATATTGCCGTTTCTGTACAAAATCTGCATTGTCCATGGCGTCTATGCATCCTTTATCAAGGTTAATTACTTCTGCGTCATCATGATGCTACGCAAGTGTTGAGAGTCTACCATTTATTATCGGCTTCTGAAGTAAAAACATAATAGAAAGATAGGCAACCGCTATGAATCACCAATTCATCTCATTTGTGAACTCAAATACAATTGGTCAATAATGTAGGAAATTTATCACTGATCACGATAAACGTGAGATAAATCACTCTAAATCCTATATAGTGCACGGCTAAAATTAAGAACTGTAGGCTGTCTGCTTAAGGAACCCGTTAAATGTCATTTTCATCTCAAGGTTTTGCACCTGAACTTGTTAAAGCGCTTACTGAATGCGGCTATGAAAAACTTACCCCCATTCAGCGACAAGCCATTCCCGAGGCTCGTAAAGGGCATGATATTTTTGCAACGGCGCAAACTGGCACAGGCAAAACCGCAGCATTCGCACTGCCCGTTATTCAACATCTGTTAGATAGCGGCAAGCAACCTTCGCCTAAAACAGCGCGAGGCTTAATTTTGGCACCCACGCGTGAATTAGTGGCACAAATTGCCCAGAACATTAAAGACTACGTCAAGTACACCAAACTCAGTGTCGCTGCTGTTTACGGTGGAAATAAAATGTCTTCTCAAGTTCGTCAGCTTGAAATGGGTGTGGACATTTTGGTCGCGACCCCAGGCCGATTAGAAGAACATTTAAGTGAAGGTAATGTTTCACTCGCCAACCTTGAGTTTTTGGTTTTCGACGAAGCAGATCGAATTTTAGATATGGGATTCATCAATCCCGTGCGTAAAATCATGCTGGAAGTAGAAACCTCACCGCAAATCATGATGTTCTCGGCCACTACATCCACTCAGCTTAACCAACTGGCAGGTGATATTTTACGCAAACCCAAACGCATTAATGCTGATCGTGCCAATACCACGGCCGCAACAGTGGCGCATGTGGTTTACCCTGTCGATCAAGAGCGTAAAACGGAACTGCTGTCTGAGCTGATTGGCCGCAAAAATTGGCAACAAGTCTTAGTGTTTGTGAACTATAAAGAGACGGCTAATGAAGTGGTTAAAGAGCTAAAACTGGATGGCATCAAGGCCGTGCTATGTCATGGCGATAAAGCACAAAGTGCACGTCGACGCGCTCTTGAAGAATTTAAAGAAGGCAAAGTGCGTGTCATGGTTGCGACCGATGTGGCTGCACGTGGTTTAGATATCGTCGACCTGCCGCACGTGGTTAACTATGACATGCCATTTCTCGCCGAAGATTATGTACACCGCATAGGTCGTACTGGTCGTGCTGGCAAACAGGGACATGCTGTCTCATTTGTCAGCCGCGAAGAAGAGTTGACTGTTGTTCAGGTTGAAAACCTTATCCAGCAACGCATCCGCCGTGTTGAACAGCCTGGTTATGAGCCTAAACAGCGTGATGCCTACATTGAAAAACTTCACACAAAAGCGGCGTACAAAGATCGCCAAGGCCGTCGTAACAACCCAAATGACGAAAAACCGGATCAAGCCTCAGCAGAACGTCGTTTGAACATGATGAATCGACTAAAAAATCGTAAGAAGTAAGTCATAACAACGAAAGAGCTGCAGCAATGCGGCTTTTTCATCTCTGTGCATCCTATCTATGCTTCATCATCCCAAACGGTCATCTTTATTAGTTTCAATCCGTAAGTAGCACTGTCGTCAATTGCACAGCAAAGTGAAATAGTGAAGATTGTAATTAATGTGTATGCTAGAGCTCTTGTCTCTCAACACGGATTGATTAATGAGCAGTACTTTACTTCTGGCATTTATACCAACATTCTTTTTTGTTTCGATTACTCCAGGTATGTGCATGACATTGGCACTGAGTCTTGGGATGAGTATTGGTTATCGCCGAACTTTATGGATGATGATGGGAGAGATCGTCGGTGTGGCGTTCGTTTCCATCGCAGCCGTTTTGGGGATGGCTTCGATTATGCTCAATTACCCTTGGCTCTTTACCGGATTCAAAACCATCGGTGCCATCTATCTTGGCTATATAGGCATTCAGATGTGGCGTTCAAAAGGCAAGCTTGCCCTCAGTAGCGACTCACAAGTCACTCCCCATAACAAAGACTGGGATCTTGTCATGCAAGGTTTTGTGACCGCGATTGCTAACCCTAAAGGCTGGGCGTTTATGATCTCCCTACTTCCGCCTTTTATTAATAGTGAAGCACCACTTGCACCTCAACTGTTACTGCTGGTGTCCATTATCATGGTCTCAGAATTTGTCTGCATGACACTTTACGCAACAGGTGGCAAAGGTTTAAAACGAGCTCTAGGGCATTCAAAAAATGTGCGTCTAATGAACCGAATTTCCGGCTCGTTAATGATAGGCGTTGGATTCTGGTTATTGATGAGTTAGTCGTTAAAGTAGTAGGCTCTGACTTTTGGTCAGAGCCTTAACCGTTAATTTAAAACTTTAGCTAATCTAAAACATTAGCATTCAATGCCTTGAGCAATACAATCTCTCGATTGATACGCTGTTTTTCAGCATCAGAAGCTTGGCTACTTTGCAAAATACGCGCATTGATCGCCTCTTCAGCCGCGGCCTTATTGGTAAAGAGCAGTGCTTTAACATTGATCGAGGCGATATTGCTATAACGCCCATCATCACTACTTGGTACATCAATTTGGCCACTATTAATTAGAGCTTTCACGATGGCACGTTCCGATTCATACCCTTGCAAACCTTCCAGCTTCCAACGTTGCATTAGTTTCCCTTCGTAGCGGCCTTGCTTCTCTTGGGTGAGATAGCGGATCGTTAGGTTTCTAATAGTTCCTTCCTCTTCGCCATATTCCGCTTCCGAGTCAAAAATAATCGGGAATGACCGCCCTTCAAGGCTACCCCCTTTCTGCGTCAAATGCCCCATTCGGTAACTATTCATACCCAACCGAATATCACTAGTATCATCAATCGGTTGTCCACCAGCAAAACGCAGATCTTTAATTCGCTTACCCGCAGGTTGAGTAAGATCAATGGTGTAAGTGACACCCGAAAAAAAATCATTGGTTGAGTATTTCGATGCGCGCCGCTTTGGATCAAAGCTATAAGTCACATCGCCTGGCGAGACGGAATTGAAATACCCAGCGGCCCACTCCATGTAGGTGCGCAGCTCTTTGCCGGTCATTTGGTAAACCGTAATTTCACCACCAGCATATTGATAGTTAAACGCGATATCTTTTGCTTTGATGGGGCCAGTATCAAGTTGAGCTTGGTCATTATCAATTTGCAGTGCGATCACGTTTGCTTTTGGCGCGTAGAAAAAACTGGCTTCCTGAAACAGCGCACTGATGCCGGTATCTTGAATATGCACTTGAGGGATACCGCGTATTTCATCATCAGGAACCAAGTCGACTCCGTCAAGTATCGCAATTTCGCGATTGGCATTTTCTCGTAAGCGTTGATGATAAGGTGCGTATAGCGTTTCCATTTTCGAATCAGAATCAACACCTTTCATAGGGTAGGTGAAGCTGTCTTTATGAACGAGCGTGTATTTGCCATCCTTTTCTTCAAATTGGAAATCGATTCGAGATAAAACGCGTCCATATTTGTCAGGCTCGGTAATGATGACACCGTTTACCGTCGCTTTATCAATTTTAGTGTGCATGTGGCCAGCAACAATGGCATCGATTTCTGGGTTAGCATTGGCAATATCAGATACGCCCGTATCTTTGATGTCGTTTTCGTTATCCAGCCCCATGTGCGCAACCAAAACGATCGCATCGACATCATTTTTTATCTGCCCAATCACTTTTTTTACTTCAAGTGTTGGGTTAGTGAAGCTCATGCCTTCAAGGCGATTAGTGCCTTCAGCAAACACTTGTGTCATCGGAGTATCCATCCCAATAATACCGATCTTGACGCCATTTTTTTCAATAATTGTTGCGGCGGGTAAGAATGGATTGCCATCGGGCCTCTGAATATTCCCGGCTAACGCTCGGCCTTTAAATTGTGTCAGGGAGCGATTTAATACCGATAAACCAAAATCAAACTCATGGTTACCCAGCACCCAAACATCGTAGTTCATCTCATTAAAACCGAGCATCATAGGGTCTACGGCTTCATGCTTAAACGTTTCAACAAAGTTTCCCTGAATCGTATCTCCCGCATCCACTAAAATAACGTTTTTATCTTGCTCTCGTATCTGTTTAACCTTGGTGGCGATTTGACTTAGGCTCCCCTGCATATTCAGTTTGTCAGCAGCATAATCCCATGGCATAAAATGCCCGTGAATATCGGAAGTACCAAGAATGGTAACCTGATGAATATCGCCATCAGCAGCGAAAGAAGAAGCGGCAATAGAAGCAAGTATTGCGCTAGTAACAATTTTTAGTTTCATAACATACTCATACGTATAAACAGGCTTTCATTAAAACAGAGTGGATATTATTGATTTTATAAATATGTTTATGTGATGGGGCCGCTCATTTGGTTGCAACACTAAAAAGCAATCACAAAATTTCGAGATCGATCTCTCTTTAAATAGATTCTATGGCTTAAAGAGCTTTAATCGAGCCAAATCAGGCGGTTAATTTTTAATCATAAAATTGAGCGAATTTTAAGCAGATCTTTGATTGACGCTGTACTGGATCGCTTCTATTTTTTCTATTGGTTACCACAACAATGGAGGTTATAGAAATGAAACGCGCAAGTTCCACTTATCGATTACAACTGATAAAAGATGTTGTAACGCGGCACCAACGTACGGATCCAATGGCGAACTATATTCAACAGCTTCTGACAGAAAAACCCAACATGGAACAACCCGATGTGAATAAACGTTTTCACGGTAATCATTTTGATGAACATGTTGGTGGTTGGGTCAGTGATTTTTGGGGAATGAAGTAATTGATTAAAACAGATCGCGCTGCGGATTCGTTTCTGGCTCGGAATCTGCTTTGTTTTGCGCTTGTTGTTTCTGTTTTTTCCGCTTATAGCGCTGTTGGCATAATTTTATGACATGCAGTTGCTGCGCAGCAGTCATTGAGAGCCAGTTAAAACGCTCTTCCCTTTTACGCATACAGCCTTGGCAATAACCTTTGTCATCAACTGAACATACACCGATACAAGGGCTCAGCACTTTAAAAAATTCGAGTTGCTCCATGGTTACTCAATTATTTTTCCAATTTAATGTCCGCCACATAAGAGTAACGTGTGTCACTTCCTGATTGCAAACTGTGACGTATATAAAACAATCACCTTATACTGACAAAAACAGTACTCAATTTTATATACTGTGCGCGTTTTCCAAATTCTGGGGTCTAATACGATGAAGTTTAGTTCAAAAAAATGGCTAGCCGCAATTTCTCTACCTGTATTGGTGAGTGCCTGTGCAAGTAATGGTGATGTAGAAAGCATCACCGCTCAAGATTTGCAGCATCACAATTGGCAACTGGTGCAAATTGATGGCAAGGACGTGGTCAATAATGACAAACAAAAAGCACCGCGATTAGAAATCGGCGAAAAGATGATGGCTAGCGGTAACGCAGGTTGTAATAACTTTTTTGGGCAAGCCGAGCTAAAAGACAACAAATTCCGCATCGAAAAAATGGGCATGACCATGATGATGTGTATCGGTGATGTCATGGATACCGAGCAGGCGTTTTCTCAAACATTGTCAGATTGGAGCGAGATCAATCTGACCAAAGATAGCCTAACGCTTAAAAATGAGGTTCACACGCTCACCTTTACTTTGCGTGATTGGGTAAATTAATTTCAGTCATTCTTCTCATGGCAGTCTTTTCTATCAGGCTGCCATTTCCGTAGACCACCTCACACATCATTCACCTATCTGCAACTTCTGCTTTTTCTTACCAATTCAGATCTTTTGTTTTTTTTCGTTCATAATGAATGAACATGGAAATATCTCCGGTCTATTCACTAAGTCACTGAATAAAGCGATCTTTAAGGATAATTATGAAAAAGCTCATCACCTTACTCTGCACGTGTGCCTTCGCACTTTCCGCGTCAGCGCAAACTTGGCAACAAACCACAGATGCAGCTAAAGGACAAACCGTTTACTTTCACGCGTGGGGAGGAAGCCAAGAGATTAATGAGTACATCCGCTGGGCAGGCAACGAGCTTCAAGATCGCTACGGTATCGAGTTAAAACAGGTGAAAGTGACCGATATTGCCGAGACAACAACACGGCTTATTGCAGAAAAGGCGGCCGCTAAAAATAATAATGGCAGTGTCGATCTAGTATGGATTAATGGTGAAAACTTTAAGTCCATGAAAAATAATGGTTTACTGTATGGTCCATTTACGGAGCGTTTACCTAACTGGCAATATGTTGATTCCTCACTGCCGATCGATCAAGATTTTTCAGAGCCGACTCTTGGCCTTGAAGCGCCTTGGGGTGTAGGACAACTGGTGTTTATTTACGATCAGGAAAAGCTCAATAACTCACCCCGTTCATTTTCAGAAATGTTGAGCTACGCAAAGGCGTTTCCGAATCGTGTTAGTTACCCTCGTCCTCCAGAGTTTCATGGCACCAGTTTCCTTAAAGCCTTATTGATTGAACTAACAGAGAACGATGTTGCACTGTCTAAGCCTGTGGATGAACAAAATTTTGCCATAGTGACAGCACCTCTTTGGCGCTATCTTGATGAATTTCATCCTGTGGCCTGGCGTCAAGGCAAGCAGTTTCCCAGCGGTTCCGCTCAAATGCTGCAATTGCTTGATAATGGTCAGCTTGATCTTTCCATCAACTTTAACCCCAATGCTGTTTTTTCCGCTCAAGCAAATGGAACGCTAGCGGCCTCTACCCGCTCCTACGCGTTTGAAACAGGGGCTCTTTCTAACATTCATTTTCTCGCCATTCCTTGGAATGCGAGCGCCAAAGAAGGCGCATTGGTTGCGATCAATTTCTTACTCAGTCCGGAAGCACAATCTCGTAAAGGGGATCTTTCCATTTGGGGAGATCCATCGGTATTACAAAATGAGTTCTTAAGTGGCAGCGCCAAGAAAACTCAGCTGTTTAAATCAATCGCCGAGCCACATCCAAGCTGGCAAACGGCGCTTGAAGCCGAATGGCAACAACGCTACGGCCACTAAAGAGACTGAGATAAAGCCCGATGTTTAGAGCAAGCTATTTGCTGATTATTGTCATCTGTATTGCCCCAGTTGTTCCCGGCCTACTTGGGGTCATACTCTCCTCATTGGGCTATATTCCTCCCGTTGGCTTGCACCACTTTTCTCTAGATGGCTACATCGCCATTTTACAATGGTCGGGAGTCGGGCAATCTCTACTACTTAGCATAGGTTCTGCGTTAATCAGTACCTATCTCGCCGCGGCGATCTGCTTTGCTATATTGCAATCATTGTGGCACAGCCGTTACTGGTCAAAAGTAGAGAACGCTTTGTCACCGCTACTGGCTATGCCTCACGTCGCTTTTGCCATTGGTTTTGCTTTTTTATTCTCGCCAAGCGGCATGATGGATCGCCTTTTGTATCATCTGTTTGGAACCTCATTCATGGGAGATGGCGCTTCACTTTTAGTACGCAACCCTTACGCAGTCGGGTTAACCTTAGCGTTAACACTTAAAGAAGTTCCTTTTTTACTGCTGATGAGCATCCCCATCTTGCAGCAATTAAACATTGATAAACTGCAACAAGCAGCGGCTTCGCTGGGTTATTCTCAACCCCAACTATGGCTAAAAGTGATCTTCCCACAGTGGTTAAATAAACTGCGGTTTGCCCTCTTTGCCGTGATTGCCTACGGCGTATCCGTTGTCGATTTGGCGCTCATTTTAGGCCCCAATAATCCACCAACGTTTGCAGTATTGGTATGGCAGTGGTTTAGTGACCCTAACTTAGCCTTAATTCCTCGCGCCGCCGCTGGCGCCGTTCTGTTGTTTATACTTGCAAGCGCCATGTTATTGATCGTTCTCTTCATCGAAAAGTGTTCGACGCAACACTACAAACGCTGGCAATACTCAGGCCGCTATGCGCTTTCCTTGCCAGGAAAATCACTGTTTTTATTCATCATTACCTTATCTCTGCTGATGTTGCCTTTAATGGTGATTTGGAGTTTTGCACAACGTTGGCGCTTTCCAGACTTATGGCCCAGCCAGTTCAGTGCCCGTTTTTGGGACAACGAATGGTTGAATATCGCACCAACCATTTATCAAAGCGTACAATTAGCGCTATTCAGCACTGTGATTGCGCTGGTGTTATCTCTACTCGCTCATGAGTATAAGCTCAAATATCAGCGTCATTTACCCAGTTATTTGATCGCCTTGCCAATGCTCATTCCTCAACTTTCACTGTTATTTGGCATGCAGATCGCCACACTCTTTTTAGCCAGCGATCAGTATTGGCTTTGGGTTACATGGTCACATGTATTCTTCGCCTTTCCTTTTGTCTACCTTGCGTTGGATGGCCCGTGGCAAAGCTACAATCAAAACCTGACTAAAGCAGCGTTAAGTTTAGGAAAAACGCCGTGGCAAGTATTTTGGCAAATTAAAACGCCGCAACTCTTGCCAGCCATCGTTTACGCGGCAGCGGTTGGAATGAGTGTGAGCTTAGCGCAATATTTGCCGACTTTGATGCTCGGCGCAGGAAGGATCGCTACTATTACTACCGAAGCCGTTGCGCTCTCGAGTGGCTTTGACCGCAGAGTCACCGCCATCTATGCCATTTGGCAAGCCCTACTGCCTTTAATTTTTTTCACCTTGGCGATTGTGATCAGCCGCCTGCAAACTCATCGCCGTACCATGAACCCTATCGTTAAAAAAACTGCCCGTAAGGAAGCCATTACTCATGACGTTCTGCCTCGAAAACCTCGCCATCCATAAACAAAATGGTGACGTTCTCTTATCGGATTTAAATATCACCATCTCCCCAGGTGAAATTGTTAGCTTAATGGGGCCGAGCGGCTGCGGAAAATCAACGCTACTTAATGTAATTGCGGGTCATTTGGGGAGGAATTTTAGCTTCCAAGGCAGAGTCATACTGGACGATGTCGACATCACTTTGCGGCCTGCACATCAGCGGCAAGTCGGTATTTTATTTCAAGATGATCTGCTCTTCCCACATCTGACGGTTTGGCAAAATTTGGCTTTTGCCTTACCCAACTCGGTAAAAGGCCATGAACGGCAGTCTCAAGCAGAAAAAGCATTACAGAAAATTTCTCTCGAACATCTTGCCAATGCTTACCCAGAACAGATATCTGGGGGGCAGCGAGCACGTATTAGCTTGGCTCGCATGCTACTGGCTCAACCTAAACTGGCACTATTGGATGAACCATTTAGTAAGTTAGATAAAGCACTGCGGATCCAATTTAGGGATTGGGTCTTCAATCAACTGGTCGCCGAAGGCATTCCGACCTTGATGGTCACGCACGATAAAGACGATGTTCCGCCTAACAGCCGCATTTTAACCTGCTCATGGGAGAGCGCACATGCTTGATCGATTTAGTGTCAAAATCATTCGTTGGCCACTAGAGAAAACAGCTCAAGGGCTTCATCGCTTAGGCATTACAGCGAACCAAACGACACTCTGGGGTTTTGCTTTAGGTTGCTGTGCATTTCCTGCACTTGCTTTCTCGCAGTACACGCTGGCATTAATTTTCATCATACTAAACCGAATAGCGGATGGCCTTGATGGTGCGTTGGCAAGAATTCAGGGGGTCAGCGATGCGGGAGGATTTCTCGATATCAGTTTAGATTTTCTGTTTTACTCGCTCATTCCGTTTGGTTTTGTGCTGGCTTCACCTGAGCACAATGCGGTAGCTGGCGCCTTTTTGATCTTTTCTTTTATCGGTACGGGAAGCAGCTTTCTTGCCTTCGCCGTGATGGCCAGCAAGCAAAATATCCACAGCCCTATCTACAAAAATAAATCACTGTATTACATGTCAGGCTTGACTGAGGGTACGGAAACGATTGCTTGTTTCGTCCTGTTTTGTCTTTTTCCCCAACATTTTGCCTTGATAGCTTATCTATTCGGCTGCGCATGCTGGTTCACCACCATTACTCGCATTTATTCTGGATTTCATACACTTTCTACCACTCATTCACGTCAGGAATACAAACATGATTAACGCTATCACTTTTGGCTTCGAACTACGGCTTCAAATCCAGATAATGTAATACATTGGGTAATCGTATAACTCTTCGAAATTCTCATCAATTGAACCAGTGGCATGCTAAACTGCGCACTTACTAGCGCAGTGGCATAACGATGCCTAAGGTTGCATTGATGACTTTGACCAGACCCGTTAAAATAGCGATCTTACTCTTTCTGATCCCGACTCTTATTTTTTCGTTAGCCATCCCGATATTAATCAATCCATTGACACGCTATGTGCTGGAAAACAAACTCGATACCGTCAATCTTTACTTGGCCAATAGAGCTCAGAACTTAAATAATATGATTTTAGATCAAGTCGCTCAGATAAATTATGAATGCCAAGCAAGCGATATGTCATTAATTCGTGATTCCAAGTACTACAACCGATTTATCAGAATGATCGCGGTTGTCAACAAAGACGGGCGTAGCTGCTCGACTGTCGGTTTCCCATTACAACTTTCGGATGAGTTGAAAGCCTATGACCTCTCTTCAGGGTTTTACATGTCCACCACTCCCGCACTTTTTAATACAGAAAAAGAGCTACTTATTTATTATCAAAAAGAAGGTAATCGAATTTTTTGGATATTAGACAGTAGCTGGCAAGAAGAGATATTAAAAGGTGATTGTATAAATTGCTTTTTATTAAATTTTCATTATTTATCGCCTAGTTTAAATGGATTGAGAATGAGTCGAGGCAATAAAGAGATTGCTTACCAAGACCACATCACAACCATTAGTTACACCATAAAAGAGTTTGATATTCAAGAAACACTCTCTGCTGGTAAAGAATTCAAGCAATATCTTTACTACCAATTAATACATTGGGGTTATCCCATTGCGCTAGCAATTGGCATCTTATTATCTGTTTTTTATTTAAAGTTCAGAAATTATAGAAACTCAATTCAAGGATTAATTCTTAAAGGCATCAAAGATAAACAATTCATCCCTTACTACCAAGCCATTCTTGATAGCCGAGAAGAGAGAGTTATTGGCTATGAGATCTTAGTTCGTTGGTGCAAAGGCAAAGAGATGGTTCCACCAAATGAGTTCGTTGGTCCGGCGGAAACATCCGGTTTAATCATCCAGATAACGAATCAAATCATAAGAAAAGTAATTGATGATTTAGAACAATTCGACGTGCAGCAATGGGTGAGTATCAATATCGTGCCAGCCCACATTGAAAGTGGTGGCTTAGCAGAAACACTAAAAGAACTCAATTGGCCGACCACCAAACAGATTCATTTTGAAATAACAGAAAGAACGCCATTTATTAATATTGAAAATGCAGGTAGGGCACTATCTCATCTTATGGCAAAAGGCTATAAGTTCAAAATTGATGATTTTGGGACAGGCTACGGTGGTTACTCATATATACAAAATCTTGGTATTTCTTGTATTAAAATAGACAAGATGTTTATTGATACGATTGGAACTGACGACTTAAAAATAAAGGTACTCAATTCCATTATTCTCTCAGCACAAGAAGCTAATATTGAAATTATTGCTGAAGGCGTTGAACGCGGAGACCAAGTTGATTATCTTGCTACTCGTGCTGTGTATCTTATCCAAGGATTCATCTATTCTAAACCCTCACCGATTGAACATATTTTGCAAAATTAATAATTCCTGAAGTCGGGAGAAATCACACCATAACCAACTTTATTATGGCGTGATCTTACCTAGTCTCCATTCTACTTAGGAGAAAATCAGTGCTTTCAGGCTGGCTTGCGGATCAATATCTTCAAACTCTGGTGGGTTTTCTAGGCGAGCTTGAAAAGTAAGTGATGGCGCTTCCACCTTCATCCCTTCGATTAAAAAGTCGCAGGTTACGGCTGGTGAATTAACGCATGCAAGCACTTCGCCGCCTTGTTCTAACAACTCTGGTAAACGGCGTAAGATACGTTGATAATCTTTAGTCAGCGCAAAGCTGCCTTTTTGAAACGAAGGAGGATCAATAATAATCAAATCATATGGCCCTGATTTTTTGATTTTTCCCCAAGACTTGAAAATATCATGTCCAAGAAACTTCACTGAATTGAGATTGTGGCCATTTAATTGATGGTTTTCACGGCCTTTAGCCAGTGATGCTTTGGCCATATCGACATTCACAACTTGGTCAGCACCACCAGCAATAGCTGCTACTGAAAAACCGCAAGTATAGGCAAATAGATTCAGTACATTTTTATGTTTAGCGTGAGATGAAACCCACTCACGGCCGTAGCGCATATCCAAAAACAGCCCGAAATTCTGGTTACGCCCAATGCTCAATTGGTACTTTAAGCCATTTTCGACCACCACAGGGTATGGCTCTAACGCTCCCCATACTGTTTCTGAAGGCGCGCCATCGGCATATCGATGCTGAAGTAAGACACAACGACCTTGCTTTTCTAGCCATAACGGACGGGTTGTTAGGTGCGACAAACCCGCTTTTAACTCCGCGAGAAAGTCCTCTTCGACATTTTTAAATAAGTTGACGACTAACTGCCCTTGCAACCAGTCACAGGTGAGCTGTTCTAGACCTGGCCACTGACGACCTCGGCCATGAAATAAGCGGCGAATTTCACCTGTATTGCAGGAGAGCTGCTGCTCAATATGGGTAAAAAAGTGAGAAAGCGCTGAACGTTGCATTGTTTGTTCTGTCATTTGTTTACTTTCGGCCAAACTAGATTCCAAGGTGTTAACCAAGATTCAATCCCTTGGCTAACAATGTCTGAGTTCCATTTCTGCCCCATCGCTACTTGATTGCGTGGGTCGCAGATAAATTGATACCACAGATCCTGATAGCAAAAACGTAACGCAAAAGCGTGTAGATAGCCTCTATCAGAATTATCATGAGAATGATAAATCGGGTCACCGACAATCGCAGAGCCGAGTGATTTCAAAGCAACCCTAATTTGGTGGGTTTTTCCGGTAAAAGGTTTACATAAAAAGAGACGTTCACCCGGCTCAGCAGAGCAGGAAAAAAACTGCGTTACTGCAGGGTTATTTTGTGTCGCTACTAACTTCCACGACGAACGTCGAGAGCGTTCCATATCACCGCTGATCAAACCCTGTTTCTTTTTAGGCTTTTTACTGCCAATGGCAAGATAGAATTTCTCGACTTCCCTTGCTGCAAAGTTTTTAGATAACTCACTAGCCGCGGCTTGATGGCGGGCAAGCAATAAAATGCCGGACGTCATTTTATCCAACCGATGAACTAAGTAGAGCTTGTCATCGCCTGAAACCTTACCCACTTCTTGCAGCAGCATTGTATCCCCATCATCTTTGTGCACAGAAACATTGGGATGCTTGTTGATGATGAGAAAATCGTTGTGAGTATAAAGAATATCAAACATGTGAATCACTAACTGCAGAATAGGCGGCTGAGTATAGCGTTAAACAACGCAGATACCAATAAATGCAAGGTTCAAGGCCGTAAGATGATAAAAAGGCTCTCGGATGAGTAATGCCGTTCACTTAAGAGTGAACGGCATTTTTGTTGTCATCCCTAAACCACCGCCTTGGGCGGTGGTGATTCAACCTTGGGGCTATTGCCCGAAGGAGTGCCCATGCTAGAAGTAAACCTCTTATTCACCACAAGTAAGAGGAAACTAAAAACATGGGCGATTATAGAAGTTCATCACATGTATATTGGCGTTGCAAATACCACATAGTTTGGACACCGAAATACAGATTTAAGATCTTGAAAGGGAATGTAGGTAAAGAGCTTTATCGCTCAATCTATATTTTGTGCAATATGAAAGATTGTGAAGTCTTGGAATTAAATGTTCAGCCGGATC